>DATBBZ010000122.1:0-10430 GCA_036270745.1 Gemmatimonadales bacterium
AAGTGGTGGGCCTCGTCGACGATGAGGAGGTGCGGGCCCCCAGGCAGCCGGCGCGGCTGAGAGCCGCGGCTCGGCTCCTGCCCGATGAACGGGCGGCTCAGCTTTTCGTGCGTGTGGATCTCGGGGTTTACGTCGAAGTGACGGCACAGCTGACGCCATTGACGGACGAGCACCGCAGGAACCACCAGCGCAAACGGCTCACTTCGCATCAGAGCCACCGCCAGGGCGACGTACGACTTCCCTAGTCCGGGCGCGTCGGCGAGCACCGCGCCCCCGTAGCGCGCAACGATCGCCGCCAGCCTGAGGGCCGCGGGTCGTTGGTGGACCGCGAGCCACGGCGGCGGCGTCTCCGTCGTTTGCGGTAGCGACGGGAGGTCGAGCAGGGCCCGCGCCGCCCGGGACGCGACCGCGTGGGGGGGTCCTTCCGGTCCGGGAGTAAGGAGGGTGGTGAGGAGGTCATCGGTCACTCGGGGCCGGGAGATAGATCGCGATCGAGTGCCCGCCGGTCCCGCGCGTCGAGGTGCAAGGCTTCGGCGACCACGTCATCGTCGACTTCATGCCGCCGGCCGCACTCCGCGAGCCGGGTCCAGATCGGGTGGCTCGCGGGTGGAAGAGGCAAGATGCGGATCACGCGGGCATTGAAACGCCGGAACCCACCACGCGCCGGATCGGCGCGGAGCGCGGCCAGCGCGGTGTACCAGCGAGAATTGAAGAGCGCGGCCAGCGCGTGCGCCTCGTCGGCGGTGCGCGTGACGATGCCGTAGACGGTGTTCAAGGGAGCCATTTCGGGCCCGGGAACGGACGCCGACAGCCTGCGGGCCAGGTCGGGCCAGATCACCCGATTTGCCGCGATGGCGAGCCCCAGCCGAAACAGCTGCCAGGGCGGTCCGCCGCGATAGTCGGCTCGCTGCTTGAGTCGGTCAGCCACTCCCTCCAGGCGCCCCGACATCGCGCCATTCAGCCGAGGTCGCACCCGGCCGTCGGGCTCATGCGTCCACAGGAGATGGAGACGCACCTCGACTCGCCAGCGGGCGCAATCGCGGCCCCGCACGGCGGGCCGCGACCCCTCGCACGGCTCGGCCGATAGGAAGAGTTCGTCGGCGCCCGTCTTCACGCCGAGGATCGGGGCCCAACGTTCGCCGACCGTGGGCAACTCGTCCCTGAGCCGCCGCGCGACGCGGTCGGCGTGGGGCTGGAGAATCCACGGCCCTGGTTGCTGCAGGGACTCTTGCGTGGTGGAGGTCGGTTCGGCGGCGTCGAGTCCCAGGGTCACGCGCTCGGCAACGCGGGGTGGCCGCCGTGCCGCGACCAGGGCCATCGGATATACCGCGGCGCCAAAGGCAGCCGCGGCGTCGTCCGCTGGCGCCAGGCGCGCGATGCGAGCAACGCTCGCCACATGCCGCCGCAACGGCTCCGCATAGCCCGCAGTCGCGAGCTTGGCCGGCACGAGCAACCCCACCACACCACCAGTCGTCGTCAACTCGAGCGCCCGCTCCACGAAGGCCACCGACAGGTCGGGTTGATGGACGAAGCCGCGCTCCCGTCCTGCATGCCAGCAGCGGTATCGGGTCGACAGCGCGTCCCGAACGCGCTGTGGGAGGCGCTCCGCGCGGACCCAGGGTGGATTCCCCACCACGCAGTCGAATCCGCCGGCCGCAAGAACGTCGGCGAAGTGGGTGTCGAACGAGAAGAAGGGCGCGCCTTCATCACGCTGGAGCCGGCGCAACGACGCGCGCAGGTCCCGGCGCGCTCCCCGAAGACGCCGGAGGAGCTCGCGGGCGTGCAGGTCCAGGCCGGCCGCCCGGCCGAAGAGGTCCCGCGCCCGCCCGTCTTCAAGGATTTCGGCGATGCGCCGCTCGACGTCGGCGAGGGCGCGCTGGAAGAGCCGCACGGCCAGGGAAAGCTCCGCTTGTTCGAGCTCTCGGAGCGGCTCGCGCTTGGCCATGCCGGGAGAGGCGAAAATGGCCCGTCGGGAGACGGCGAGACGATCGATCTCCTCCCGAGCGTCGCCAAGCCCCCGCGTGCCGGTGAGCGCGCGAGCGAGAGCCAGCGGGTCGAGCAGTGCGTCCCCCTGACGCACGAGGGCCTGGAGATTGGGGAGCGGGGCCACTTCTTCGGGAAGACTCGTGGCGTCGTCCGCCACCAGGGCGAGCCACAGTCTCAGCTCCGTGAGCCGCACCGCTGTAGGATCGAGGTCGACGCCGAAGAGAGATCTGGAAATGATGTCCCGGTACAGTGCGGAGCCCTTGGGCTCTCCCGCCACGCTCCGCATGCGGGCGAGCTCTTCGAGCGCGCCCAGGAGAAACGCGCCAGAGCCGGCCGCCGGGTCGACTACCGTGAGGTCCCGGAGACTGGGTGCCTCCGGGGGTGCCTGGCTCTCGTGCACCCATCGCGCAGAGAGATCGGGCGTGAGCCCCCGCCGCTCGACAAGGGCGGTCTCGAGTGCCGCGCGCACCAAGGCCCGGACGAGACCGCGCGGCGTGTAATAGCTCCCACTCGATCGCCGGTCCTTCGGGTCCATGATCCCCTCGAACACGCGGCCCAGCATGTCGGGGGCAACGAGGTCGGCCGACGCATCTTCGCGGACCGAGAAATGGAATTTCTCGAAGAGATCATCGAACGCATCGCGCCAGTCGCCGTTCTCCCAGACTGCCGGTCCGACTCTGCGCTCGAGGGGCGTGGGTTCGAACAGGCCACCATTCAGGAAGGGCACCGCGCCGAGGGCTCGGGCGCCCGCTGCGCGCTGCCCGTACGGGCGGTTGAGAGCACCGAAGCAGAGAGGATGCAGGGCGGACCGGTGAAAGTGCCGGCGGCGAGTGAGAGCGTCATCCAGCAACTTGGGGAGGTACCGCGGGTCTCCGTCGAGCCACCCCTTGGCCTGCACGAAATAGAGGAAGAGGACCCGGGTGAGCGCGGTGAGTGCCAGGTGCCGGCGGTCAGGCGCTCGAATCACGCCATCGTGACGGTCTCGGTCGTCCAGGCGGTCGGTGAATCGCTCCACGACTGCGCGGAACGCCCGGAAAAAGCGCGGAGTGACCCCCTCGCTCGCGAGTGCTTCGCCGACTCTGAGTGAAAGCCCGAGTGCGGATTCGTCGGCGCCGACGGCAAGACGTTCGAGGGTGGCGATTGCGGCGACTGGCGGATGGGCGAGCGGCACCGTGAGGGCCTTGATGCCCAGCCGTCTCGAGGTGGTGCCGCTCGCCCGCCAGGCGGAGAGCACGAGGCGCCCGCTCTTCGCGTCGAGAGCCGCGATGAGTCCCCGCTCAGCGCGTTCCGCGAGCCGGGACGCGGCGCGCCGGGCCCAGAGCTCCGGTTCGCGCGTCTCCAGGCCGAAGACCCGGAACGCTCCGAACCGCGCCACCAGCGCCGCCGATCGCACTCCTGAGTCGGCCCGATCTCCCAACCAGGGGGCCGGGGGCACCTGCTCCCACACGGCGGTGTAGCCGAGCGCGCTGAACAACGCCCCAAGATCTGAGATCTGCTCGGTCCGGGCGAGAAGCTCCCGAAGCACTCCGGCCCCTGGTGGAAGAGGGGCTCAACATCATGGCGCCGGGCGGGATTGGTGGTATCGGATTACTGCGATGAGGATCGGAAGAACGGGAGCCGGTGGCCGTGAGCCGTACTCTCCGACGCAACGGAGCGTACGGCTTACGGCTGCCGGCGCCTTTCAGCTCTTTCTCAGCTTGATATCTCCGTTGACCGTGCCGAGCGTCAGCGTCCGCCCACCCTTGCCGATAGTGCCGCGCATCCGCCGTGGGCCCCACTTCCCGACGATGGTCACCGGCCAATCCGAGTCGAGGTCGCCATTCGCCGTCTCGGCCCGCACCTCAGTGTTCAGGTCCGCCGGCAGGGTCAGCGTGATCCCGCCATTCACCGTCCGGAACTCGGCCTCTTCGAAATCGGCCTTGCCCATGGTGGCCCGTATCGAGCCGTTGACCGTGTTGGCTTCCGCGTGCCCAGTGGTCGAGACGTCGATGCTGCCGTTCACCGTGTGGACGTCCGTGTTGCCGGCCAACGACGTCGCTTCCACGTCTCCATTCACGGTCTGTCCGTCGAACTCGGTGCCCGCGGGGACCTGGATCGTGAAGTCCACCACCACGTCGTTGTCCCGCGTGTTCGAATGCCAGCGATGCCCTTGATCGCACGTATTGTCCCGGTCGGCGTCATCGGGCGTGGGATAGACCGCGCAGATGGTCACGGCTTCCGGCGTGTTCACCACCACGATCTTTACGTCATCCGGATCGGACCGCCCGTCCTGGGAGTGCTTGCGGGCTGAGATGTCCGCCGTGCCGCTCGTCGTGCCGGTCGCGTGGATCGAGCCATTCACACCCTTGATCTCGAGCCGCTGGCCCGCCGCGAGCTTGCCCGACCAGTGGAAGTTGGTGCTCTGCGCCAGGAGTCCTGCCGGCGCCGCGAGGGCCAGGAGGCCCGCCACCAGGAAGCGATTACTCATGGTCATCGTCCTTGTCCTTGTCTTTGTCCTTCGCCCCGTTGTGGTGCTTTCCGACTTCCCCAGGACGGCAGAGCTTCAAGTCCCCGCCGAACGACTCCATCTCGAGCTTGGCACTCCCCGTGCCCAGCGTGAAGCTGAACCGGTGTTTGTGGCTGCCGGTCAGCGTGACCGGGAAACAAGGGTCGAAATCACCGTTGAAGGTCGACGCCGTCACCGCCACGTTCGCGCCCTGCGGGATCGACACCTCTACGTCGCCGTTGTTGGTCGAGAAGTTGTAGTGCCCGGCGTCCTTGATGGTGCCGTCGTAGGTGATGTCGCCGTTGATCGTGGTCGCCGACACGTTGTTCGCATCGATCCCGCGCAACTCGACGTCTCCGTTCGTCGTCTCGGCGGACAGGTCACCCTTCGTATCCGTCACGCTGATGCCGTCGTTCACGGTCACGATGTCAATTCGCCCCTGAGCCTTGGCGAGTTTCACCGAGCCCGAGGTGGAATTGAGTGAGATGTGCCCCGACCCGCCGGTCACGTCGATGTCGCCCTGCACGGTCGTGGCCGTGATGTCTCCGGTGATCCCGGTGGCGGTCACGTCCGTGTAGGTGCCTTCGAGATCGAGAGCCATCCAGGCCGGCACCGTGAGGTCGAAGGAGACCATATGCGGCGCGCCGTAGCGGCTCGACGTCCGGACCGTGACCACCTGCTGGTCCACGTCGATGTCGACCCGCTCGCGGTCCGAATTGTCGGCTGAGATCCGAACGGCACTCTTGTCCCACACCTTCACGGTGATGTCGCCGCCGAAGTTGTTGAGATCGAGCCGGGCACCGCGCGTCACCGTCACGGTCGTATCGACGTTCGCCTGGTACCGGTCGTCGTCACCCCCGTCGACGTTGACGACAACCTTTGGAGGCCGGACATGACGGACCCGGGGCGCGGGACTGGGACTCGGCGCCGGAGTCTGGAGCATGACGGCCAGGAGAATGGGCAGCATGGGTTAGCTATTCCTCTCAGGTTCGCACGCCGAGGGTGCTGACGCGCCGGAGCAGATCCGCCCGGCGCCGCACGACATCGGCGAGGTGATGGTTCAGGTAGTTGTTGTTGGGGTCCGCATCGAGTGCGCGCCGGGCTTCGGCGATCGCGGAATCGATTAGGCCCAAATTCTTTTCGAGAATCCGGACCGTGCTCGTGTCGAGCTGGGACCGGTTCGTTTTTAAGGTGTTCCGGAGCTGTGCGACGACCGGATCGACGCCCGAGTCCACCGGCGCGGTCCAGCTCGCGGTGCGTTCGAGCGAGGGGCCCGGACCAGCGCCCTGGTTCGACCCGTGACTCCGAAGCGACAGCCACGCCACGCCCGACGAAACCGCCATCAAGACGATGCCGGCGGCGAGGGCCTGCGGGATGGAGAACGACAGACGGCGGGTACTCCGCGCCGGTACGCGCGTGCGGTCAATGGACACGATGGCGTTGCCCCCGGCCGATCCGATCCGGGTCGCGATCCCGGACCAGAGGTCATGCGACGGCGGACGGTCATCGAGGCCGCGGGCCCGGTCGACCACACGGCGGAGTTCAGCGAGCGTCTCGCGGCACTCCGCGCAGGTGGCGAGATGCGCTTCCAGCGTCTCGCGCTCTGCACTGGGGAGTGTCTCGTCGAGATACTCAGAGAGTTCTTCAGTCCAGCGGTCCATGTTTTCCATCCTCGACGTCTAGGCGTCTAGACGTCTAGTCTGTGAGATGGCGTCGCAACGCCATTCTTGCGTGATGCAATTGAGACTTCGACGTGCCCGGCACGATGTCGAGCATCGTCGCGATTTCCTCGTGGGTGTAGCCTTCCACGTCGTGCAGCACGAACACCTGCTTCGCCTTCTCCGGCAGCGCGGCCATCGCGCCTTCGAAGTCCATTCCCAGGTCCGGCGTGACCGGTCGCGCACCCACGCCGTCCAGCGCTGCTTCCCGCGGGTCATGCCGTTGGCGCGAGATCCCGACCGTTTTCCGGCGAGCCAGGATCACATTCACAGCCAGCCGGTGGAGCCACGTGCCGAACGCCGCTTCGCCGCGAAAGGTCGAGAGCTTCTCCCACGCGCGGACAAAGATGTCCTGCGTCACGTCGTCGGCCTCGTCGCCGTCGATCATCCGCCGGGCCAGCGAGTGTATGCGGGCCACGTGCGCGCGATAGAGCCGTTCAAAGGCGGTAGCGTCGCCGCTCGCGGCCAGAGTTGCGTCAGCTATTTCGGCGTCGGCGGTGACCAGAGTCGGCTCTCGCAGGTTGTCGATCCAGGGAGTCGTATTCGGCACACGGACTTGGATAGCCGTGGCCTCGCGACGGTTGCAACGATGTGACTGCGGTCAGATCGGAGCCACTCGTGACCGTCTACCATCTTCTACAAATGTAGATCATGCAGACGCAGCTCAAGCAGGTCCTTCGCTCCGCGCGCTGCGCGCGCTTCGCTCAGGATGACGATCGCCCTCCCTCTTCTTCATAAAAAAAGGAACGCCTGTCATCCTGAGCGCCGTAGGCGCGAAGGACCTGCTTTTGATCATTCGCGCGGCCCATACATCCTCCCCTTCCACTCGATATGCCTCCCCCTGACCGCTGACCGGACCATGATCGCAATCATGACTCCGGCGCCGAGGGGATACAGGAGGGCATGCCACGCGGGGACCTTCTCGTTGACGGTGATGAAGCCCCAGATGGTGAGCGAGACGAGAACCGTGATGAGCCAGGGGATCCCACCCGTAACCGCGAGCAGCACCGGCGGCACGAGCCACACCAGACTTGGCACCCACATCACCCACGGGAAAGTCGCGCGCACCAGCTTGATGGGCGGCATCATGAGCGGCGCGCCGGAGGCGAGGTTTTTCGACCACCCCGCGAAGATCTCGCGGAAACTCGCGTACATCCGGGTGGTCACGTACTCCACGGCGTGGACCAGGAAGATGTCCCGCCCGGCCTTGATGTACTCTTGCGCCAGTGCAAGATCGTCAGCCACCGTGTCCTTCACCGCTTCGTGCGTCCCGACTGCCTCGTACGTTTTCCGGGGCGTCAGGATGAATTGGCCGTTCGCGATTCCTCTCCAGTACCGCCTGGTGCGGTTCACGCGCCTGAAGTCGCCGACCCCCAGGCCCAGCGCGAAGAACACGTGCGGCTGGATGATCCGCTCCCAGAACGTTTCCATCGCCTGCCGCGGGAGCACCGACACGAGGTCTACCTTCTCCTTCGCGAGGACCGCCACCGCCCGGGGTATGAGCTCCGGCGTGTGCCGCGTGTCCGCATCGGCGAAGAGCAGCAGATCACTCTTGCCAGGGCGAGCCGCCCGGACCCCCTGGACGATGGCCCACTGTTTGCCGAACCATCCCTCCGGCTTCGGGGCGCCCTTGAGGAGTCGCAGGCGATCGCCATTCCCAGGCAAGGTGACGAGCCGGGTAACCCGGGGTCCGGTATCATCGGTCGACTGATCGTCCACCACGATGACCTCGAGCCGCCGGTACTCCGTTGCAAGAATCGACGTGACACAGGGCTCGATGTTCCGGGCTTCATTCCGGGCCGGGATGATCACGGTGACGGGTGGTCCGTCCGGATTCGGCTGGTAGCGCTTGAGATCCGGCGTGCGGAGGAGGTAGAACCGCACGATGACTAGAAGGGCCAGGACGTATCCCGCGGGGATGATCCAGATCAACCGGCTCGGTCCTTAGTAAGTTTCCCGGCTCACAAGGTGCTCCACGTGGCCACTCCTCGAAAGACCGACTTCACGGTTCCGAACGCCTCGGCCCCCTGGACGCTCAGGAGCGCCGGAGGCTCGCGGCCGACCCTGATCGTCTGGGGCGCGCCCGCTCCAGCGGACTCGATTCTCGATCGTCTGGCCCGCGCCGGCCTGGCGGTCCTAACACCGCCTGAACACGCTACACCTGCCGAGTTGGTGTCCGCCCTCGCCAGTGTTCCAGCTCCAGTTCGCGTGGCCGTGGCAGAGCCCCCGACCCCAGATCTTTCGAGGTCTCTTGATGCGAGTAAGGTCTCCTGGCGACACGTAACCTCCGAATGGGACGAGCTGCCGGGTTGGTTCGAGGGACCGGTCAGGTGACCAGCCTCGACCACATTCGCCGCGTTCTCGCCTCCCGTCCCGGCGTCGCCGATCACGACCCCGCCGCCCGCCCCGCGGCGGTCGCGGTCATTCTCCACGAGGACTCGGGGCCCGGGATTTCCGCTCTCTTCATCAAGAGGGCGGAGCAGGCCGGGGACCCGTGGTCGGGACAGATCGCGTTCCCGGGCGGCAGGTTCGAAGAGGGGGATGGGGACCTGCTGTCGACCGCCATCCGCGAAGCGCGAGAGGAGACCGGGATCGACCTGACCCAGGCCGAGGCGCTGGGCCCCCTCGACGACGTCAATCCCCGCTCGCCCCACCTTCCCCCCATCGTCGTCCGCCCCTTCGTGTTCGCGGTCTCGCACCGCACGCCACACACCAACAGCCCAGCCGAGGTGCAGCGCACGTTCTGGATCCCGTTCAAGACCCTCATCGATCCTGCCACCAGCACGCAGGTGACCATGACCTTTCGAAGCGTCCCCAGGACCTTCACCGCCTACAAGGTTGACGGCGAGATCATCTGGGGCATGACCGAGCGCATCGTCAGGCTCTTCCTGGAGCGAATCACTGCCTGACAAAATAGCAGTGAATAAATCTGATATTTCCGTGGATTGTACTTTGACTTAGTCTAGACTAACTTATGCCCCGGATCGAGTAACTCGCAGGCCGCGAGCACGATACGGGAGGCATACATGAGCGCCTTGTTGGCGGACGTTCCATTATCCCGCTCAGTCGAGGACTACCTCAAGGCCATCTACCACCTGTCCAGCCAGGGTGGGTTCGCCAGCACGTCGGACATCGCCGCGATGCTCCTCGTGGCGCCCCCGTCGGTCTCGGGGATGATTCGCCGCCTCTCGGATTCCGGTTTGATCGAGCACGTCCCTTACCGCGGCGTCCAGCTCACCAATCAGGGTCGCCGCGCCGCGCTCCGGATGATTCGCCGGCACCGCGTGCTCGAGCTCTACCTCACCGAGCGGCTCCAGTACGACTGGGACGGCGTGCACGACGAGGCCGAGCGGTTGGAACATGCGGTGTCGGAAGAGCTGATCGACCGGATGGCGCAGGCGCTCGGCAACCCGCGGTACGATCCGCATGGCGCGCCGATCCCCACGGCCGCCGGAGAAATTGAAGAAACCGTTCTGGTTCCTCTCTCCGACGCCGAGCTCGGCATCGCGTACGAGCTCCGGCAAGTCGACACCGAAGACCCGGCCCGGCTCCGCTATCTCGCCGAGCAGGGGCTCATTCCCGGGAAGGGTGTGACGGTCACCGGCCGCCAGCCGTTCAACGGGCCCGTGACGTTCTCGCTGGTCCCCGGCGGTGAGCGCGTGATCGGCCGGGAGCTTGCGCAGCTGCTCCTGTGCAAGCGCGCTGACGGCTGACCGCTCCCATGGCCACGCAACCAATCCCTGAACCCGATCCAGGCTGGCGACACGCGCGCATCGCGCCGTCGTTAGCCGAGGTCTACCGGTCCGTTCCGGTAGCCGGGGGTTGGTGGCGGAAGGCGTTGGCGTTCGCGGGTCCGGGCTACCTGGTGGCCGTGGGCTACATGGACCCCGGGAATTGGGCCACGGACCTGGCCGGGGGATCGAAGTTCGGGTACTCCCTGCTCTCGGTCATTCTGATCTCGAACCTGATGGCGATTCTCCTGCAGGGACTCGCCGCCAAGCTCGGCATCGTCACCGGCCGGGATCTCGCGCAGGCGTGCCGCGATCACTACTCGCGCTCGACCGTGATCTTTCTCTGGATCATCTGCGAGATCGCCATCGCGGCCTGCGACCTGGCCGAGGTCATCGGCTCAGCCATTGGGCTCAACCTGCTCTTCGGCATTCCGATCACCCTCGGGATCCTCATCACGGCGTTCGACGTCCTGATCGTGCTCTTTCTCCAGCACAAGGGCTTCCGGCTCC
>DATBBZ010000123.1:0-2210 GCA_036270745.1 Gemmatimonadales bacterium
CGCGTTCGCTCGATTGGTCCGGTCGTACACCACGGATCCCAAGTTCCTGCCCGCCTCGGTCGCGAACCTGCCGTTGTCGGTGAGCATCCCCTCGCCGCAGAAGTACTTCGGGACCATCGCAGGTGCCCCCGATGTCGAGCATCACGCCGCCGAGCTGTACGGGTATTACCGGGCGCTGGCGGCGGCGAGCCCTCGGGTGCGGGTCATGTCCCTGGGTCCCACGGAAGGGGGCCGGGAGCTGGTGCTCGTCGCCATCGCCGACTCCGCCACGATGCAGCACCTCGACCAGTACCGGGCGACCATCGCCCGGCTCGCGGACCCGCGCGGCGTGCCGCCGGAATCGCTGGACGCGGTGGTGGCACGCGCGAAGCCGGTCTACTACCTCATGGGGGGCCTGCACTCGACCGAGATGGGGTCACCGGAGATGCTGACCGAGCTCGCCTATCGACTGGCGGTCGGGGGAGACTCCGCGACGCGCGCCATCACGGATGGCGTGATCACCCTCATCAATCCGGTCGCCGAGCCTGACGGGCGCGACCGGCAGGTGGATTGGTACAACCGGTATACCAAGGCCCGCAACGATATCGAGGACGGCTTCCCCCTCTCGGCCCCGTACTGGGGTGACTACGCGCGGCACGACGACAACCGCGACGGGCTCCAGATGGCCCTCAAGCTGACGCAGGCCATCTCGAAGACGTACTACGACTGGCATCCGACCGTGATGCACGATCTGCATGAGTCGATTGCGTTGCTCTATGTGTCGACCGGCACGGGCCCGTACAATCCCCACAACGATCCGATCGCCATCAGCGAGTGGCAGCTGCTCGCCAACAACGACATCACGGCGCTCGACGCGCAGGGGCTTCCGGGCGTGTGGACCTGGGCATTTTTCGACGGGTGGTGGCCCGGCTATGGCGCCTGGGTGGCGAACAACCACAATTCGATCGGCCGGTTCTACGAGACGTTCGGGAACGCCGGAGCCGGCACGTACGTGCGCGACCTGTCGAAAGAGGGGTACGCTGGGGACTCGGTCACGAGCCGGCAGTGGTACCGCCCGGCGCCTCCCACGCGGAAGGTGCGGTGGTCGGCCCGGGACAACGTGAACTACATGGAAGCGGGCGTGCTGGCGTCTCTGACGTTCACGGCACACAACGCCACCCAGCTCCTCAAGCAGTTCTGGCAGAAGGGCGTGAACAGCATCGTGCGGGGCAGATCCGAAAAGCCATACGCCTATGTGATTCCGGGGCTCGCCCGCCAGCGCGATCCCAAGCGCGCCGCGTATCTCGTGAATCAACTCGAGCGCCAGGGGATCGAGATCAGGCGACGCACGACGGCGGACTCCTCGGGTGCCGTCGGCGACTTCGTCATTCTCCGCGACCAACCCTACGGCGACCTCGTAGCCAACCTGCTGGCGCGCACCGCGTACCCCGCCAGTGCCAAGTATCCGCCCTACGACGACGTCGCCTGGACCCTCGGTGACCTGTACGGCGTGACGGTCACGGGTGTGAATGACACCGCGGTCTTCCATTGGGGCGGACTCGAGCTCCTGAAGGACACCGTCGCGGCGGCGGCCCAAGTGACGGGAACGGGAGCCACGTACGTCATGGCGTACCGCGCCCAGGGGGAGCTCCTCCCGGCGCTCTATGCGCTGAGGGCGGACCAACCAGAGGCGCATGCGTCCGCCGCGGAGAGTGTGTTCACCGTGGGGACGGCCGCGAAGGACACGTTTCCGGCAGGCTCGGTGATCTGGGAAGGACTGTCCGCGGCCGCCGCCGCGAAGCTCGCCCGCGACTACGCGCTTCCCCTCGTGGCGGCCCCGGTGCCGGCCGTGCCCCGTCACGAGCTCCGCACTCCCCGAGTCGCCATCTACCACACCTGGTTCGACACGCAGGACGAGGGCTGGTCGCGTTACACCTTCGAGCATGCGCACATCCCGTATACGCCCATCGACAAGGACGACTTGAAGAAGGGCCGTCTACGGGAGCGCTTCGATGTGATTTTGGTGCCGAATGCGCGGGGCGGACTGCCGGAGTGGATTCAGGGCATCGATGCGAAGTGGGGCCCGCTGCCCTATCTCAAGACGGCGCAGAGCCCGGCGTTTGGAGCGCCCGAGTCCTCTCCCGACATCACGGGTGGCCCCGGGTTCGAGGGACTCGCCGAGCTGCAGAAGTTCGCGGAGGCTGGTGGGGAGATCGTGACGCTGGGGTCGT
>DATBBZ010000124.1:0-1742 GCA_036270745.1 Gemmatimonadales bacterium
GATCGGGAGGCATGCGGCGTCTGTTCGGCTGGGTGCAGGGCCGGCTGGGCGTCCGTGGGCTCGGTCTCCGACTTCGAGTCCGAAAAGGTGGTCGTATGACGCGTCGCCAAGAGAGAAAGGCGGTTGAAGGGTGCGACCTGCCGCGAAAATCGGAAAGGCTCATGAGGGGAAACAGGTGCTCGGGGAAATCCCCAGCAGGACTCTCATAAATTCATCTGTCACTTCCTTCAGGTTGTAACCCCATTGGAAGACGGCCACGTACTGCGCCAGGAACCACTTGCTCACCCCGCGGAATGGCCGCAGGGAATTCCGAACCCCCGTCCACAGCCCCTCCGGCGTGTTGCAGTGCACCTCGCGCACCCCGTCGCCATCCAGGTCCAGCGCCCACGTCCGTTTCGGCCCCGAATGATCGACCGTGCGATGGACCCGGCCGTGGCGCTTGCCGATGCGGTTGTAGCCGTTCCACTCATCGGTGTTCACCGTCGTCCCCTCCAGGCACGCGTCGTCGACCACGTCATCCCACTCGACCATGCTGGCCGTCTCGATCACGTCCAGCCGGACCTCGCCCGACTCGCGGACGACCACGCCGGCGATAGGCGGTCGGTCCGTGTCAAAGGTGCCATGGCCCCTACGGCTGTTGGCACGCCGCCGCGGCGGGCCGTCGGGGTCGTCGTGCGGGGCCCCTTTTTTCCCCCGCGTCCTGGTACATCTCGTCGGCCTCGACCACCGCGTCGTCCAGCGGGTTGCGGTCCAGGCCGATTCGGGCTCGCTCCTGGAGCCGGTGCCTCAGGGCCAGCAACTCCTTGCGATCGCAGCCCAACTCGCGCCCCATCTGGGCCGTGGGGGTGCCCTGAGCGATCCCGCGGAGGATCATCAGCAGTTGCGCGGGGCGGCGATGAGTCCCCCGCAGGGAGGTCCCGGTGAAGGCGTTGAAGACCCGACCGCGACGGCCGCACTGGAAGTCCACCACGGGGGCGCGAGGGCAGCGGTGAATCCCCAGGTGTTGCCGCTCTCCGCAGCGCGGGCAAGCCAGGCCGTCGGGATGGAGCAGTTCGACGAGCTTAGTGTAGCAGGCGTCCTCGTCCAGATAATCGATCAGCGAGAAGTCCATGGTCACGGCCTCCAAGCGACAAGGGCTATCCCCGCTGAGGAGACCACCGCTCGGAGCGATCGTCAAGAGGTGGAGCACCGGATTCCCCTCATGAGCCAAGATTTTTTTGATTCCTCCCGAATTTTGGGATTGTCGCAGCGGCCCGCGTCGGAAGTTGACATTTCAGTCACGCTCGCGAGACCAGTCTTGTCGGCACAATTCGCTCCGCCTCTATGTGTTGTGTCACGATGACCGCCACCGTCGCAGGGCCCAAACTGTCAACTTCGTACACCGGGGCGAGCCCTCGGCAGGCGACCGGCGCGAAATCAGGATCCCGGTCTTGATCCGTGGTCTCGGTGCAATCCGTGGTTCACGTCCGATCCCGGTCCGCCGGGCCGCGGATGACGGGGCTGAGGATGACTGGAATCGCCCCGGATGAGGCCGTTGGCGCGTTATTTCGGCTCGGAGGCGCGCCCTTGGCCGGATCGGCGACGAACGGACGTCGCGACGTCGCGGGACCGCCGGACCGAAGTGATGGTGAGGATGAGGCGTGCATCATCGCGGCTGCGGGTGCCGCCACGTACTTTGTCTTGGAGAGACATGCGTGCGTTGAGAAGACTCTACAACCACCCCCAACCCCCATTACGCTAAT
>DATBBZ010000125.1:0-5640 GCA_036270745.1 Gemmatimonadales bacterium
GCCTGCCCCTGCAGGAGCTCCGGGGCGAGCTCCCGCTCGGCCACGAGGTTCACGAGGCCCACGCGCGGCACCTGGAGGAGGCGCCGGGCGATGAAGTAGGAGAGCCCGTTCATCCGGTAGGCGATCGCCATCGGGAGATCGGCGAGGGCCGCTTCGAGCGTGGTCGTCCCCGACTTGCACAGTCCGGCGTCCGCGGCGGCGAACACCAGGCTGGGATCACCGTAGGCGATGGGGATTTCACGCGGCTCGGGGTACAGGGCCCGATCGGTTCCGGCCACGATCAGCTGGACGTCCGGCAACGCTTTCCGCACCTCGAGCGCCGCATCCCGGAAGCGCGTCCACATATGGGCAACTTCCTGGCGCCGGCTCCCGGGAAAGACGCCGAGGACGGGACGCCGGGAGTCGAGCCCGAGCGTGCGCCGGGCCTCTTCGCGCCCGGGGAGTGGTGGCCGGTCCTTCAGCGGGTGCCCGACGAAGGTGGTGGGGACGCCGCGCTCCCGGAAGAATCGCTCTTCGAACGGGAGAATGACGGCGAGCTGGCGTACGTTGCCGCGCAAACGCTTGATGCGACCCGGAGCCCAGGCCCACAGCTGAGGCGCGATATAATAGAGGACGGGGACCTTCAGGGCCGTAACCTGGGGAGCGAAGCGCAGATGGTAGCCGGGGTAATCCACCAGCATGACGGCCTGGTACCGGCCCGCCGCGAGACTCTCGCGGGTCCGGGCGGCGAGCCGGCGGTGGGCGGGGATGGTGCTCAGGGCCTCGACGAACCCCACCACCGACATCTTCTCCATCCGGTCCAGCACCGTCGCGCCGGCGGCCTCCAAGGCGGGGCCGCCGAACGCCTCCACCTGGAGCTGGGGGATCCGGCGGCGGAGCGCGGCGACGACGGGAGCGGCGTGCGCATCCCCCGACGGTTCGCCCGCCGAGACATAAAAGCGGGGAGACGCGGTCACGGCCGCAGGGTGGCGAGCGGAGACGCGTGGATGGCGTCGGCGACGCGGGTCGCGAGGACGAGCGCCTGGGCACCATCGGCGCCGGACACGACGACCTCCCCTTCCCCCCGGACCGCGCGCACAAAGCTCTCGAGCTCGAGTTTCAGGGGCTCAGCCTCGGGGGCGTCCAGTTTGGTGTGCTCGACGATGTCTTCGATCCGGGTGGCGCCCATGCCCTTCCAGCCGGCCTTGAGTCGGAAGAAATGGCCGGTCCCCTGGGCGAGGTCGAGGGAGAAATACCCGGTGGGCTGGAAGATCCGGAGCTTCCGCGTGCGTTCCCGGGAGATCCGGGAGGCCGTCACGACCGCCACGGCCCCATTCGAGAACTCCACGCGCGCATTGGCGATGTCCACGTGTGGGGTCAGGAGGGGCGCGCCCGTCGCGCGGACATCCGTGACGTCCTTCCCCACCAATTCCAGGATGAGGTCCAGGTCGTGGATCATCAAATCAAGCACCACCGCCACGTCCGAGCCCCGCGGCGTGAATGGTGCCAGGCGGTCACACTGAAAGAAGCGCGGGTCCTCGAGGTACGGCATGGCCGCCCGTACCGCCCGGTTGAACCGCTCCACGTGCCCCACCTGCAGTTTCGCCTGGTGCCGGGCGGCGGCGGCCACCAGCTGCTCGGCGCCCGACACGGAATCGGCCAGGGGCTTTTCGATCAGACAGGAGATGCCGCGGGAGAGCGCAGCCAGGCCCACCTCGGTATGGGCGGGTGTCGACACCACCACGCTCGCGGCGTCCACCTGGTCGAGGAGGGCGTCCAGCGTGGGGTGCGCCGTGGTCCCCAGCTCCTTGGCGACGTGCGCGGCACGCTCGGGGTTCCGGTCGAAGATGCCGGCGAGCTCCGCACCGTCGATGTGACGGAGGAGGCGGGCGTGATGGTAGCCCAGGGCGCCGGTGCCGATCACGCCGATCCGCACCCGCGGAGCCGTCACACCAGTACTCCCCGCTGCGACGTTTCGATGAAGGTGAGGAAGGTTTCCACTTCGGGCAGGGCCGGCAGCTCGGCGCGGGCGCGCGCGATGCCCTGCGTGATGTTGAAGTCCGAATTGAAGAGCAGCCGGTAGGCGCGCTTGAGCGCCAGCTTGACGTCGGCCGAGAACCCGGCGCGCTGCAGGCCCACGGAGTTGAGGCCGTACAGCTGGAGCGGATTCCCCACGGCCTTCACGTACGGCGGCACGTCCTGGTTGACGCGGGAGCCCCCGCCGACGAACGCGAAGGTCCCGATCCGGCAGAACTGATGGATGGGGGTCAGTCCCGAGATATTAGCGCGGTCGCCGATGGTCACATGCCCGGCCATCTGCACGCCATTGGCGATGATCACGTCCGAGCCCAGATGGCAATCGTGGGCGATGTGGACATAGGTCATCAGGAAGCACCGCGCACCGACCGACGTCTTGCCGGTGGCGGTGCTGCCGCGGTTCACGGTCGAGTACTCGCGAATGACCGTCTGGTCCCCGATCTCGACCCAGGTCTCTTCGTTCTTGTACTTGAGGTCCTGCGGCGGGCCCCCGACCACCGTGCCGACGCCGATCTGCACCCCGGCCCCGATCCGGGCGTTGCAGTCGACTACTGCGTGTGCGGCGATACGGGTCCCGTCTCCGATGGTCACCCGGGGGCCGATCACGGCATACGGGCCCACCTCGACGTCTTGTCCAAGCTCCGCCTTGGCGTCGATCAACGCGGTGGCATGAATCACTTGTCGGTCACGATCGCCATCATTTCGGCCTCCGCCACGACCTGGCCGTCGACGTAGCCTACGCCCTTCATCTTACAGGTGCGGCCGCGGAACTGAACCATCTCCAGCTCGAAGCGGATCTGGTCGCCGGGCAACACCGGGCGGCGGAACTTCACGTTGTCGAGGGACATGAAGTAGACCACCTTGTCTTCGACGTTCTGCCCCTCGAAGTGTCCCATGAGCAGCATCCCGCCGACCTGTGCCATCGCCTCGATGATGAGCACCCCCGGCATGATCGGGTGGCCGGGGAAATGGCCCTGGAAGAACGGCTCGTTGATCGTGACGTTCTTGATGCCGACGATCCGCCGGTCCCCTTCCACCTCGATGATGCGGTCCACGAGCAGGAATGGATAGCGGTGCGGCAGGATGTCGAGAATCCGGCCGATGTCGTAGCGGGCGTCGCCGGTGCGCTTGGCGGTCCGGGACAGGGCCCGGGCCAGCGCGACGTTCCCGACGTGCGAGGGGCGGGTGGCGACGATGTGGGCGCGCACCCGCGCGCCCGTGAGCGCCAGGTCGCCCACGATGTCCGCGGCCTTGTGCCGGACGAATTCGTCCGGCCAGCGGAGGGGCCCTCCCTGGACCACGGCCAGGTCATCCAGGACGATGGCATTGTCCTTGGTCACGCCCTTGATGAGCCCCTTGGCCCGGAGGGTGTCGACCTCGCTCGCGAATCCGAAGGTGCGGGCGGGCGCGAGCTCCCGGCCGAAAGCCTCGGGCGTGATCTCGTAGGTGCCGGCCTGCCGCCCGATCAGCGGATGGGCGAACTCCACGGTGGTGGTCAGGCGGTAGCTCTTCGCGGGCGCGACCACGTAGCTCGCATCGCCTTCGGTGACCGTGAACGGCGCCTGCACGGTAAGGAACACCGGCTCGCCCTCCACCTCGACGGTCCCCGCCTCGCTCAGCGCTTTGAAGTACGGTCCCACACTCCCGTCGAGGGCCGGCGGCTCCGGCCCCGACAGCTCGATGATGCAGTCGTCGATCTCCAGCGCGCCGAGCGCAGAGAGCAGATGCTCGACCGTATGAATCGTCGCGTCGCCGTGACCGATGGCCGTCCGCCGCTCGAGCGCCTCCACTTCCGTCAGGCGCGCGGGTACGAGGGGCGTGTCCGCCAGGTCCGTGCGCCGGAACGCGATGCCCTGCCCCGACGGCGCGGGCAGCAGACGGGCCTCGGTGCGGGCACCGGTGTGCAGCCCGGTGCCCGAGAAGCTGACCGGCTGTTTGAGCGTGCGTCTAGCGATCGGAGTCCCCTTCCGGGCGCGCCAGCGCCTCGAGCTCGTTGACCAGGGGTGCCAGACGGTACAGGGCCGCCTGGGCCCGCAGGAATTCCCGGTGGTTCCGCGCCGGGTATCCGGTGACGGTGGCGCCGTCCTCGATGTCCCCGATCACGCCGCTCTGTACGGTGATGCGAACGCGGGAGCCGACGCTGATGTGGTCCGCCAGGCCCACCTGTCCGGCGAGGAACACATCGTCGCCGACGCGCGTGGAGCCGGCGATGCCCACCATCGCGGCGATGAGGCACCGCTCACCGATCTTCACGTTGTGGGCGACCATGACCAGGTTGTCGATCTTGGTGCCGCGCCCCACCACCGTGTCGTCCACGCTCCCGCGGTCGACGGTGGTGTTCGCGCCGATCTCCACGTCGTCAGAGATCACGCACCGGCCCACTTGCGGAATCTTGCGGGGCAAGGCGCCTCCCTTGCCCGGGAGATAGCCGAAGCCGTCGGCGCCGAGCCGGGTGCCCGAGTGGATCATGACGCGGTTCCCGATCACCGTGCCCGCGTAGCAGGTGACCTGTGGGTAGAGATGCACGTCGTCCCCGATGATCACCCCGTTCCCCAGCACGCACCCGGCGTCGATCTGTACGTTCTTGCCGAGCCGGGCGTCCTCGCCGACCACCACGTGCGGCCCGATGGCGACGGGGTCGCTCCACGTGGTTCCGCGCCCGATCACGGCGGTGGCGTGGACTCCCGGCACCCACGCCGGCTCGGGATAGAGGATCGGCAGCACGTCGAGGAGGGCGGCGTGCGGGTCCGCGACCACGATCCGCGTGGGCGGTCCTTCCGGGAGATCGGCGAATTCGGCGCGGCAGAGCACCACGGCAGCCCGGGCGCGCTCAAAGTAGGGGAGGTAGGAACGGCTGGCAAGAAATGCCAAGTCGCCCGCGCCGGCCCGTTCGAGCGGGGCGACGCGGGCGACGGTGACGTGCCCCGGACCCACGAGCCGCCCCCCCGTGAGGGCGGCGATGTCGTGCGCGGAGAGCGGACGGCGGCCTTCCGCTGGCACCGGGCGCGCTACTGAGACTGGACCGGCAGTTGTCGGATGCGCGTGACCACGGTGCGGGTGATGTCCAACGCCGGGTCTGCGGCCAGGAGCCCCGAGGCGCTGGGGTCACCGTTGAAGACCAGCGCGTACCCGCCCTCGAGCCGCACGGCCTCGATGATGGTGCGGATCTTCTGCTGAATGGGCGCCATCAGCTCCTGCTGCCGCTGCTGGGCCTTCTGATTCAGCTCCTGAGTCCGGGTGTCGAAGCGCTGCTGCATGAGTTGCAGCTCCTTCTGCTTCGCCTGCTTCGCGGCGGGCGACAAGGCGATAGACTGTTGGTCCAGTGCCTGGACCGCCGAATCCATCTGCTGCTGCATCTTCTGGACTTCCTGCCGGTAGCCCTGGACCTCGCGGGCCAGCGTCGATTCAGCGGCCACGTAGCCGGGGGTCGAATCGAGAATCTGCTGCGGGATGACGTACGCGATCTTGAGGCCGGTTGTACCACCGCGTGACGCCGGGCTCTGCGCGCGGGCCGCTTGTGCGGACAGGGGCTGGGCGGCGGCCAACGCCAGACAGACCAGCAGGACACGCTTCATGACTAACTCCGGAGATGAGGACATATTGAGAGTGGCTTAGAAGAAGTTG
>DATBBZ010000126.1:0-3271 GCA_036270745.1 Gemmatimonadales bacterium
CTCGGTGCGACTCATGCGGATCAGCTGTGAGTTCTGGTTCAGCGGGATGCGCACACTGCGCGTCTGCTCGGCGAGGGCTTTTAGGACAGCCTGGCGGACCCACCACACCGCGTATGAGATGAACTTCACGCCCTGATCCGGATCGAACTTCTTGACGGCCTTGAGGAGACCCTCGTTGCCGATGGCCACGAGCTCGGAGAGATCGAGTCCGTGTCCCTGGTATTTCTTCACGTAGGAAATGACGAACCGGAGATTGGCCGTGACCAGCCGCTCGGCCGCGCGTTCATCACCTTTTTGAACCCGCCGAGCCAGCCGACGCTCCTCTTCGGGGTCCTTGATCAACGGGAGTTTCTGAATGTCCTGGAGGTACTGATCGAAGGCGCCAGATGGAGTTGAGCGAAAGAACGCCTTTGCCTTGCCTGTGGACGACCGGGCCATGCACGGCACTCCCATCTTCGGCTGTGATGTTTTTGAGGCGGACGGTGCACCAAACACGCGTCCGGAGCCATCTGGAAACGCTGGCCAATATAGGAGTTGACCTAGAATGGTGCAAATTCCCGCAGTTATCCACACTACAAGTCGTTGGCTCTACGGTTCAATGCGAGGTTTGTCCACTATCAACAGTGCCTGTGGAGAAAGCATTTCAATGCGCCGAAAACGGCTGTGTGGAGAGGTGGAAATCGTGTGGGAAGTGGTTGAGGGATATGTGATTACTGTTTGACCGCTAACAGCTCGCGCACCACACCCTCCGGAGCAGCAACGGTCCACCCACTCGCCACGCCGCCGTGCATCGCGCCGATGGTGCGCGGAAGTGCGAAGCGAAGATCGCCGGCTCGCGACTTCTTGTCGTTCCGCATCTTCGAAATGAGTTGATCGACCGACGCCGCGCTCGGTCTCGTGACCGGCAGACGATAGGTGCCGAGTACTCCGGTGAGCCGTTCACCGATGCCGGGCTCACCGATCCCCAGGATCTCGGCCAGCCGGGCCTCGTACGCCATGCCGATCGCTACCGCCTCACCATGCAGGAGCGAGTAACCGCTCGTCGCTTCGACGGCGTGACCCACCGTGTGTCCGAAATTCAACGCGGCCCGGATGCCGGCCTCGCGTTCGTCGGCCGCGACGATGCCCGCCTTGATCTCCACCGAACGCGCGACGAGCCGCTCGAGCGCGGGATCCTTCCGGGCCGTCACCGCGCCAGTCTCGCGCTCCAGAAAGGTGAAATAGTCAGCGTCGGCGATGACGCCATGCTTCACGGCCTCCGCCAACCCGGCCGCATACTGTGGAGCCGGGAGGGAGTCCAAGGTGTCGATGTCGGCGAGGACGAGGCGCGGCTGATGGAATGCCCCGACCAGGTTCTTTCCGGCCGGCGTGTTGACGCCCGTCTTCCCACCAATCGACGCGTCGATCATGGCGAGGAGCGTGGTCGGCACCTGCACGCAGGGGATGCCTCGGAGGTACGTCGCGGCGACGAACCCCGCGACGTCGCCCACCACGCCGCCCCCCACGGCCACGATGCACGCATCACGGCCGACGTGGTGCGCGAGGAGGCGGTCCGTCAGATCGGCCCAGGTTTCCCGCGTTTTCCGGCCTTCACCAGCCGCGAAGCTGAGCAGCGGGGCGCTGAGGTCGGTGGCCGCCCGCCGGGCGTACGTCCGTTCGATCTGGTCGTCGGTAATGACCACGTAACGCTGGGCGGGCGCGTGTCGCGAGAGGAGAGTCGTGAGGTCCTTGAGCAATCCCCGGCCCACCAACACGTCGTACGACGCATCGCGCCCCTCCCCGGTCACCTGCTCACCGGAGAGCGAAACCCGGACCGTTACCACTGGAGCTCGGGGTGCCCCGCGGCCTGGTTGGCCGAGCGGGCCAGAACGAACAGGAGGTCGGACAGGCGATTCAGGTAGATCAGGACTTCCGCCGGGATCGTCTCGCTCCGGGCCAGGCCCACTACCGCCCGTTCGGCGCGGCGACAGCTGGTCCGGGCCACGTGGAAGGCCGCACCCTTCGGACCCCCTCCGGGGAGAATGAAGCGGTCGAGCGGTGGAAGTCCCTGCTCGAGGCGGTCGATCGCTTGCTCGAGGGCCGTGATCCGGTCGAGGGAGACCGCGGCCAGGGGCGTCTTGAGCTTCCTGGGATCGGGCGTCGCGAGGATGGCGCCCGCCGTGAAGAGGTCCCGTTGAATGGCTTCGAGCAGCGGGGCCTCCCAGCCGGCCGGGTCCAGGGACGAGGCGAACCCGACCGCTGCGTTCAGGGAGTCGACCTCGCCGTAGGCGGTGACTCGGGGATGGTCCTTGGGTACCCGGCCGCCTCCAAACAGGCCCGTGTCTCCGGCGTCTCCAGTCTTGGTGTAGATCTTCACGCCGTGGAACCTATGGGGTCCGTAGGCGACGCGCGAGGAACGCGCTTGCTCGCCTGACCGCTCTCCCATTACCGTTGGGCCCATGCAAGACCTCGTGGACATCACCATCATCGGCGCCGGGCCCACCGGCCTGTTCGGCGCGTTCTACGCCGGGATGCGCGGTGCCACTTGTCGGATCATCGACAACCTGGATCAGGTAGGGGGCCAGCTCGTGGCCCTCTATCCCGAGAAGTACATCTTCGACGTCGCCGGATTCCCCAAGATCCTCGCCAAGGACCTGGTCAAAGGCCTCGCCGAGCAGGCGGCCCAGTTCCGGGCCCCCGTACATCTGGGCCAGAAGGTCATCGGCCTGAAGAAGGAAGACGACGGCCGGCCCCTCTTCATTATTACGACCGACCAGGACCAGTTCCCCTCTCGCACGGTGATCATCGCCGGTGGCATCGGCGCGTTCACCCCGCGCAAGCTGCCCTTGAAGGATGCGGATCAGTGGCTGGGGAAGGGCCTGCACGACCGCGTGCTCGACCCGAAGGTGTTCAAGGGAAAGCGCGTGCTCATCGTGGGCGGGGGAGATTCGGCGTTCGACTGGACCGTCAACCTGCACCCGATCGCGAAGTCGATCCTGATGATCCACCGGCGGGACGGGTTCCGCGCCCATCAGGCCACCGTGGACCAGGTGCAGAAGATGCACACCGCGAAACAGGTGGAGCTCCGGACCTTCTGGGAGCTGAAGGCGATTCAGGGCGGGGGCCAGATCGAGAAGGTGGTCATTCTCAACAACCAGACCAAGGCGGAAGAGACCCTCCCGATGGACTGCGTGCTGCCTCAGCTGGGCTTCGTCTCGTCCCTGGGCGCGATCGCCGAATGGGGACTCGAGATCGAGAAGCACGAGATCAAGGTGAACCAGACCATGTCCAC
>DATBBZ010000127.1:0-4561 GCA_036270745.1 Gemmatimonadales bacterium
ATCGAGGGCGACGCAGACGATCGCGAAAGCCGAGGACACGAGCGCGAGGTGCAACGGCGAGAGTGCGGGGAAGACATCCTGCACCCGTCCGACGGCGGTCATGATGTAGAGTGCGGCGCTGGCCAGCCCCAGACTCCAGGGTGGCGCCGGCACCACCGGTGTGTAGACCACTTGGCGATTGCCGGCGCCCACCGCCAACGCCTGGCGGGGGAAATCGGGGAAGACCGGCGCGGCCGAGGTCATCGCGGTTGTTCGTGTCCCACCGGCCAAGGCGCCGGCGCGGGTTGCGACGCCCGGGCGAGTACCCAGGTGGCGACCGCACCCCTGAAGCGGCGGGGCCGGAGGATCGACCAGCTGTCGAGGCGCGCGGGCCGGTGGCCCTTCAACCCGCCGATCAAGATCCGGGCGAGTGAGAACAGGCCCGCAAAGAGGGGAATGGGCATCCACACCATCCGCCCGCGCCATCCGGCCGCCCGGAATTTCTCGAGAATCGCCCCGCGCGTGCCGGTCTTTTCGTCAAAAAGGTTCACGATCTCCGGCGCCTCGTCGAAGCGCTCGGCACTCCAGGCGATCGCTGCGCCCGCATTGCGCACGTCGCAGACGGGCAGGGGCAAGCCGGCACGTCCCAGACCCAGATGCCACTTCCCGAACAGGCGTCGCCCCAGGAGGCCGGGGAGCTCCCCACTTCGCCACTCCACCAGCGCTCCGGGGCGTATGATCCTCGCGTCCACTTCCCGCGCCGTCATCGCCTGCGTCACCAGGCGCTCGGCCTCGGTCTTCCCCCACGTGTAGGCGCCGAGCGGACGGGCATCGCGGGGCAGGGGTGTGCGCTCATGCTGACGCTCCTGAAAGCGCGGCGGCCGAACCACGGAGATGCTGGAGACGTACACCAGCCGGCGTACTCCCGACACCTTCATGGCGGCGAGCAAGTGCTTCGTCGCGTCGATGCTGTTGCGCTGATGATCTTCGTATCCGCCCGCCGTCTCTGCCGCCGCATGCACCACCACCTCGGCGCCGGCGAGCAGGTCGGGGGCGATCGATCGGCCCAGGTCCGCTCGCACCCACTCGTGGACGAACGGATGATCGCTGTCGGGCGTGCGGCTCACCCCGCGAACGTGATAGCCACGCTTCGCCAGGGACCGGGTGATCTCCCGCCCCAGAAAGCCGCGCGCGCCCGTGACGACTGCCACAGGCTTCAGCGCGGCGCCGTCCTTCACCACGGTCTGGCGTCTGGGCGATGTCTCCTTGAGCGACCCCCGCACGGCCTCAGCCAGCTCTTCGTACAGGTCGGTCACGTTCTGGAGATGCTCGGGAGGGAAGGGTGGGGGATTGCGGAGCGCTACGGCCTGGTGGAATTCCCCGATCAGCTCCGAGAGGCCGGGGTAATCGACGCCCCCGGTGATCCGCCGGGCCACGCCCGCCAGGGAACGGGTCGCCAGCTGCCACGCCTCGACCACCGGGTTGCCGAGCTTCTCGAGGGCCTCCGTACCGGAGTTGCCGGCGCCGACGACCGTGCCCCGGATGAAGTCTGCGGTGAGCGAGCCGCCACCACCCGCGAGCGTGAGGGTGGAGACGATGGGCCGGGCGCGGAGACTTACGGACAGACGACCGCGCACCGAGCCGACACGAACCACGGCGTGCAGGTCGGCGGCCCCGGGGCACACGGCTTCGAGCACGGCGGGCCCCGCGTCGGGGACGAGCGTTTCCAGCGCCACGAGCAGCGTCGCCAGGGGATGCGGGACGATGTCGAGCAGGTGCGCGGCGAGCGCGCCGGGGCCGACCTGTCCCTCCCGGATTCCGACCGGGCGGAACGTGAAATCCGAGTCCACGCGGACCAGCGGCGCGAGCTCGCCACCCCGGTGCAGCAGCGCGGTGAACGCCGGATCGCGCGCCACCTGATGTCCCACGCAGATCTCGCGATTGCACTCACGGGCCAGGGCGAGGAGGGTGCGCGCCTGTGCGCTGGTTTCGACGAACGGTTTTTCGACGTAGATGTGGGCGCCCCCGCGCAGCGCGGCAGCCGCGGGCGCATAGTGCGTGCCCGCCGGTGTGCAGATGTGCACGACCTGTGGACGAACCTCGGTGAGCAAGTCGTCGAGATTCACGAAGGCGCGCGTCTGGGCGACGGCGGCGAGGGCGGCCGCGGCGGCGTGATTGGTGTCGTACACGCCGACAATCGTCGAGTCCTCAAGGCGAGTGATGGCGGACACGTGGGCTCGGGCCATCCGCCCGGCGCCGACGATCGCGACGCGCAGCGGGGCCGAACTGGCAGGGGTCTTGCGTTCAGGAGTCGTCATGCCGGACTGCTAACGCAAGGGAGAAGCCATGAGCATAGTCTACATGGAAGCCGCCCGCCGTCGCCTGGACGCTTCGGTCGCTGCCCAGGTGCGCCCGTGGGGCGCCTCGCCCGTCATCATCACGCGCCGTCGCGGAGCCCGCGTGCTGGTGACTGACGGGAATGATCGCGTATCGCTGGCGGTCGCCAGATCGTTGGTAGAGGCGGGGTACGACGTGCATGTCACCGCCACGCATCACGTGAGTCTTGCGGGCGTCTCGCGCGGCGTGACGGGTCACCGGGTTCGTTGGAGCTCTTTGGAACGTCCGATCGACTACGCGTGGGGCATCGGTGCGCTGGCGCGGAGACTCGACGCGGAGGTTGTGCTCCCGGTGTCCGACGAGTCCTGCGAAGCGATTCTCGAGAACGCCGATGCGCTGCCCGCGGACATCTGCCTTCCCACACCGTCCCTCCTCGCCTATCGCACCGTGTGCGACAAGGCGCTGATGCTCGAGCGTGCCAGAGCCGCCGGGCTCGCGGTGCCCCCGACCATCCTGCTCAAGACCCGGGAGTCGCGGGACATTCCTCCGGACTGGTATCCCGTGGTACTCAAGCCGCGGAAGTCGGTGGTGACGGCTGAACGGCTGTCGGTGTGGGGGAAGCGGACCAAGACGAGCGTGGCGTTCGTCGAGCGGCCCGAGGACCTGGGGCAGGCGTTGGAGAAGATTCCGCATGCCGCGTTCCCCGTCCTCGCCCAGCGCCGCGTGCAGGGTGCGGGGGAGGGGATCTTCCTGCTCCGCTGGAACGGGGAATACCTCGCCGAGTTTGCCCACCGGCGCATCCGGGAAAAGCCCCCGGCCGGCGGCGTCAGCGTCTACCGGGAAAGTGTCGCCGTCGACCCCATCCTCGGCGCGGCGGCCAAGCGGCTCCTCGACCAGCTCGACTGGCGGGGCGTGGCGATGGTCGAGTGCAAGCAGGATGACGCCACGGGAGAGCCCGTGTTCATGGAGGTGAATGGGCGTTTCTGGGGTTCCCTGCAGCTCGCCATCGATGCCGGCGTGGACTTCCCATCCCTGCTGTTGGCCAGCGCGTTCGGCCGGCGGTTCAGCCCCGTGAAGCGGTACCAGCGCGGGATCCGGGGCCGGTGGTTCTGGGGCGACGTCGATCACCTGTACTTGCGCCTCACCAAGTCTCCCGAGGCTCTGCACCTCCCGGGCGACCACCGGAGCCGCCGTGAGGTGATCCGCGATTTCTTACGACAGCGGCCCGGGGACCACGAGGACGTTTTCCGGTGGACGGATCCCGTCCCCTTCGCGCTGGAGTCCTTCCGGCGGCTGACGCTTCGGGGCTGAGCTCGGGCTTTTCAGGAGGTGCACGAGAGCAGTAATCCGCTCGTGGTGGGCGATCCAGGCCGCGCCGCAATAGCCGGCGACCCCGGCCGCAACTTCCAACCCGAAACGTGCCCGGATGCCCCACTCGACGGGTGTCACCGAGCGGGTGAGCCAGACCGCCAGGGTCAGGGCCGCCGCCGCGGTGGCCGCGGGGACGAGGGCCGCGAGGTAGGTGCTCCACCGCATCTCGATGGCGCGCAGGGCGTACCGCAGGAACGAGAACACCACCAGGACCGGGTACACGGTCACCCACCCCATCGCGACGCCCGCGGTCCCCCAGTGAGTCCCGACGTAAAACACCGGCGGCAGGATGATCAGGGCCAGCACACTGAACATCATGTTCCGGCCACTGCGCCCGGTGGAGACGAGAACCTGGGGGGCCAGGAGGGCCACCGACCGGAGGGCGGCGTACAGGGCGAGCAACTGCAGCGGGACGGTGACGCCGCTCCAGCGATCTCCCAGGAATGCCGACACGAAATCGTGCGCGGTGAGAAAGAGCCCGAGACAGAGGGGCAAGGTGACGAATGCCAACCCCTCCGTGAGCAGGGACAGGTACCGTCGCAGGCTCGCCGGGTCGGTCTGCACGGCCGCGAAGAACGCCGGCGTGACCCGGCCCACCAGGGAGCTCACGCGATCTACCGGGACTGAGGCGATGGTCCACGCCAGCGTGTACGCGCCGAGGGCCGAGGTTCCGAGCACGCGGCCGATCACGGTGAAGTAGGCGTTCGAGTAGGCGTACCAGGCGATGGTGGACACCAGAAGGTGCCAGCCGAGGCGCAGGGCGGGCCGCAGAGATTCGACGTCGCGGGGCAAGGCGATGCGATGGGGGCGCCACACCAGGCACAGGGTGGTGCTGGTGACGGTGCCGACGATCGGCCCCCCGACGAGGGACCAG
>DATBBZ010000128.1:0-8511 GCA_036270745.1 Gemmatimonadales bacterium
GACGCACCGTGGCCCTGCGCCGCATCCTCGATGGCCACGCCGCCGGCAGACTCGACTTCCTTCGCGAGCGCGTCCCACGGGACCGGGATCCCGTACAGCGGCGCGATCACCACCACGCGCGCTCCGGCCGCCACCAGCCGGCGCAGGGAGTGGGGATCGGGGGCGAGGGTGGCGGGATCGAGGTCGTAGAGCGCCACCTGCACATCGGCGCCGACGGCCGCCGATACCAGGTCGTAACATTGGAACGCGGGGAGCCCGACGATCCCACCCACACGCCGGTGCGCGATGCTGATCGCCGTCTGCAACGCCTGCGTCCCGCTCGCAAAGAGCACCGTGCGAGACGCCGCATACCGCTTCGCGAGTTCGTCCCGGAGCGCGGGGAGCTGCGAACCACCGATCGCCGCCAGGCCGGCGCGTACCATCCCTGAGATCGTGACCCGTGAGTAGACCGGGAGTTGCCGTCTGATCACTGGAACCGCCCCTTGAGCCATTTCACGAGGGACGGACCGAGGAGACGCATGACGCCTTGTTTCGCCAGGCGGGAGACCTTGGTGCGAAACACCGCTGCCGAATCGCCCAGCCGAACCTCCACCAATGCCGGCGCGCCGGCATCGAGCGCTTCCCGCATGGTCCGGGCCGGGTCGCCATCCACTTCGAAGTAGGAAAGTCCTGCCGCCCGTGCGAAGCCCTCGAAATCGACTTCCGGCACGTCGACGCCGTGCTCGCGCCCGTACTCCCGCAGCTGCTGCAAGCGGATCAGGTTCAGCCGTCCGTCATTGAAGACGACGACCACGAGGCTGACGCCTTCTCTGACGGCGGTCAGCATCTCGAACCCGGTCATCGCGAATCCGCCGTCGCCCACGACGGCCACCACGGGGCGGCGCGGCGCTGCCAGCTGGGCCCCGATCCCAGCCGGAATCCCGAAGCCCATGGACTGAAAGTCGCTCGGCAACAGCAATCCGCCCGATTCGAAGACGTCGAGGTAGCGGCGCGTCAGGACTTGATGCATGCCGGAGTCCGTGACGACGATCGCGTTCCGGGGGAGTGCCTGACGAAATCCCGCGAACAGTGCCGCGGAGGATCCGCCGGAGACGCCCCGCACCTTCGGCTCGGGAAGCGCCATGACCCGCTCACCGGCCAACCGGGTGCGCCACTCCTGAAGTGCGGCCTCCGTCCATTGCGATCTCCAGGGCCCGCCACTCTCGTCGCGTCTCCAGGCCTCCAGCAGGTCCTGCGGATCCCCCGTGACCTGCCGGGCTCCCAGGTAGTGCCCTTCGCCGGCTCCCGGCGCGGCGCGTACCCACGTCATTCGCTGCTCCGGGATGGCCAACTCGTAGCCCGCGGTGGCCACGTGACTGAGCTGACTGCCGAGCACCACCAATGCGTCGGTCTGGCCCAGAAACTCGTTGAGTGTGGAGAGCGAGGTCCGTTGATCGTCGAAGCACAGGCCCCACAAGTGATCATCGGGGACTGCGCCGCGGGCGGCCGGCGTGACACACACCGGCACTCGATCCCGCGCCGCCAGCGCGGCCAGACCCGCGGCATCACAGTCACCAGTCACCAGGACCACCGGGCGCTCGGCCTGCCGCAGGCTCGTCAGGACGTCGCCCCAATCGCTCCGCGCTTCCGTGAACGCCGGGCCCACCGCGCCCCCCCCCGGGGTCCCTCCCGCCAGATCACCGAGCGCCCGCGCGGCCAGGTGCAGCAGGACGGGGCCGCGAGGCGCGGCCAGCGCGAGCGCCATGGCGCGCTCCACTCCGGCCGTCACGCCGTTCGCATCAGGGACTTCAATGATCTCCTTGACCAGGGGCCGCGCCATGGTGGCCTGATCGATGGCCTGAAACCCCGGACCACCTTCGGGCCCCTTGGTGGGCATGAGGGTCACGTGGATCATCGGCACGCCGTCGAGCTTGGCTTCAGCCAGAGGCGTGAGCGCGTAGGTGAACCCCGGTCCTGGAATCGTGATCACCACCCCGGGACGCACCGGGCTCGACGCTCGGGCGTATCCCATCGCCATGAATCCGGCGGCCAACTCATGGGTCGGCACCACGACGCGGAGCTGTCGCTCCCGGAGCGACTCGAAGATCGGAACGACCTGCGTGCCCGGCATGCCGAACACACAGTCGACACCAGACGCCTTGATAGCGTCGATCAGGAGATCGGCGCCCGTCCGCGCCGTCACGGCTTCTTCCCCAGAAGCCGCCGCGCCGCCTGAGCGAGACCGCCCCGAACGGCCCAGCCCGCGTCCGCGAGTGCCGTGCCGACTTTGAACGCAGGTCGCTGCCGGTTCTGCAGCACGAGCGTCACCTCGAGCGTGCCGCCCAGCTGGCTTTTGAAGTGCGTCACCGGATTGAGTGAGGCATCGGTGAGGTCGTTGCCCTTGTAGCCGCGCGCGGCCAGGGCCTGGAAGGCCCGCCAGCGCAGGAACGCCGATGCTCCCGCCTTGTTGAACTCCGGGTCGGCGCCGGCACTCGCGGTGTGTGACACGGAGTGGGGTCCCAGCAGGCAGAGCTGGGCCGCGACCGCCCGCCCATCGGGGGCCCGAACCAGAAAGAGCCGGCCCAAATTCCGTTCGCCGAGCACCGCAATGAAGCGGGCGAAGGCTTCTCGGGGCAGGTACACGCCGCTGCCATGCCGCTCGAGCGTGCTCGCGTGCAGGCCGAAGAATGCGTCGAAGTCCTGATCCTCCGAGAACGTGAGACCCTGCGTACCGGCCCGTTCGATCAGGCGCCGAAGGTTCTGCTCGACCTTTCCCCAAGCGACCGTGAGATCGGTGAGATCCACGACGTAACTGTAACTCGGCGTCGTGCTCCACCCCTGCACGAGGAACGGCCGCGCATCCAGCAATCCGCGGGAGCGCAGATTGACGCTCGCGTGCGACCCCCGCAGGGCCTCCTCCAGCGCCGTGAGGACGCGCAGTACCCGTCCGGTGGATTCCGAGGGATACTGGGTTTCGTATTTCCGCACCACGATGCCGTTGTAGTACAGCAGCAGACGGGGAGAGACGAAGGTCCCGAGACGCGAATCGCGCTCGTATAGCGCTACCCCCCCCACGATCTCCTCACCCTGTCGCGCGGCGAGCACGCGAAACCGCCCCCCGCCCGCCGTGCAGAGCGCGTCGAGGTACCCGGGAAGGCTATACACACTCCCTCCCGGCGCCGCGGCGACGAATTTCTCCCACTGGGGATAGTCGCTCTCGGCGAGAGTGCCGACGGTCAGTGCCGCGGCCACTAGCGGGTCGCCAGACGCTTGAGCCGGCCGGCGAGGATGGTCACCGTGGCGGTCACCGCCGGCCAGGGATCGGACCAGCGGAACACGGGTTGTTCGGATGTGAGCCACGACGCGAGCCATGCCCCCAGCGTCAACGTGCCCGTCCGAAGTCCCTCGCGGCAGGCGAAGTAGTCGTAGTAGGGATACACACTGTGCCGGCCCACGCCCGTCCCCAAGGAGGGAGCGACGGGCTCGCCCAGGGCGTCCCGCACCGCCATCGCAGTGACGTCCATCCCGCCGCGGCCCGCGAACTCGACGTACCACCAGGGACGAGTGTTCACCTCGATGAGCCGGAAGACCCCGTCACGCGCATCCTGCTTGAACTCGGCACTGAACACTCCACGGTAGTGCAGATGGGAGAGGAGCCTGGTGACCGTCTCTACCGCCGGGGCCACGTCGGCGAGAGGCACACCGGCGAAGCTCGTGCTGTTGCCGAAGTCGGGAGGATACATGCGGAGACGCCGCCGGGCCTGCGCACCAACCAGCGTCCCCTTCCGATCGACGAATCCATCCACGAAGTAATGACTGGTGGGCGGCCCCGGCACGTATTCCTGAAGCTGCACCTCGAGCCCCGTTCCCGCGACTCGCCGCAAGGCTTCCTTGAGCTCCGCGCGGGACGCCGTCCGGAAGGCCTTCACCCCGAAGCGGGCGAAGAAGTTGAGCGAGTCACGCGGCTTCACGAACGCTCCCGCCAGCACCTCCGCCGGCACCCGCTCCGGATCCTGCGAGGCGGCGATCGCCACCGTGCGCGGGTGAGGAAGGCCGAGCGCCTGCAGCTCCTCCGCCAGATGCCACTTGTCGACCAGACGCTCGAGGGTCTTCGGGGACGGGACGCTCGCGACGAAGCGAGGTCCGATGCGGTCGGCCGCCTGGGCCACCCGCTCGACCCACGCGTCCGAACACGGGAGCAACACCGCGCGATCGATGGGAAGCCCCGCAAGAAACCCGGGCAGATCCTTCGCTGGATCGGCCCCCGACGCGGAGGGTGGGGCCGTGCGGAACCACCGGGATCGGCCCGCCAGGTCCCCGCCATCCCCCACCACCCAGAACGGCGTGCCAGACTGATGCAGGAGGCGCATCACTCCGAGGACGGTGAGCCCGGAGCCGAAGATCAGAACCGGCACCTCCGGCGCGCGAGCGGTCACGGGATACAACGCACGATGCGGGGCCCGATGAGATTCGCGACCGGAACCGGCAGGTGCTTCCAGAGCCTGGGGCCCCAGCTGTAGGCGCCGTCGTCCGGCGACGGTGTGGTGGCCGCTCCATGCGCGTACCACCAGAGGGGTTCGTCCCGCGATCCCCACTGACGCTTGAAGCGGTGCGTTCCCGAGTCCGGGGTACAGCGCCCGAAGTTGAAGAGCGTCACACCCTGTTCCACGGCGCGCTCGAGAAACCCCCAGTAGAGGGCCATGTTGGGCGCGATCGTCTGGTGCGCGCGGAGCGACGAGGCCCACGTGATTTCGAACTCATTTCCCCACCGGAACCCGCACCCGCCCGCGATCGCCTCGCCCTTGAGCCAGGCGCATCCGAACCAGACGTCGTCCGGGAACACGGCGAGGATCTCCTCGAAGAGGCGGCGTGACTGGACCGGCGTACCGAGATCCCGCATGTGATGTGCGAAGACACGGTAAAAGCCGTCGAGCTGGTCGGCGCTGAATTTCACCGTCACCCCTTCCTTCTGGGGGCGGCGGATCTGACTCCGGACCTTGGCGGGGAGCGCATCCCACAGGTGCTTGGGGTCTCCCGGCGGGAGGTCGAGCACCACCGTGATCTTGCGGTGCGACACGGGGAGCTCGAGGGGCAGCTCCACCCGGCTCCGCAGCTCGAGCAAGTTGACTTTGGTTTCGTCGGCGCGCGCCACGGCGTCGCGCACGAGGGACTGCACCGCCCCCGGATCCCCGAGCGGTCCGCCGTAATTGACGAACGGCATGGATACGAGGAACCGGCCGAACAACAGACTGCGGACACTGGTCAGCGGCAGGACACCGCGGAGCTCGCCGCCCTTCTCAGCGCCGAGGAACGTGCATTCGTGACCCAGGGCCCGCTCTAAGACCCGCTTCCAACCCCACCGGTGGAAGTGGGTGCCGCCGGCGCTGCGCCCCACCAGCGCATCCCAGTCCGCGGCGGCTCCCGTGAAAGGAGCGACGGAGACGTCGGTCGAAGGCGCTGTCACGACGCGGCGAGGGACGCGGAGCGGGAGTAGCGGTCGGCGATGGCGGTGAAACGGAATTCGCTCAGCAGGCGCTCGAGACGCGGCAGGGTCCGGGACAATCCGGTGTAGTGGCGCAAACGGGACGAGAGCGGCGCCTGCTGGCGGGGCTGATCGGGGTCGATCTCCCAGGGGTGCATGTAGAAGGTGCCCGGCACACCGCGGGCGTCGAAATGACGGAAGGCGTGCTGCACGAGCGCATACGGGAAGATCCGGAAGTAGGCGCCCCCACCCGCCGGGAGGTTCACGCCGAGCCGGCGCAGGGTGGCCGGAGGCAGCTCATCCAGCTTCCCGGCCGCCCGTTCGAGCACGAAAGGGTCCCGTCCCGCCGACGCGTATCCGTAGCCGCCGGGGCGCCGGATAGGAAAGAGGCTCGAGTCGTAGCGGTACCCTTCCTCAACGAGGATGTCGAGCGCCCACTCGCGGCCAGGGACAATGGAGAAGGAAGGTGCGCGAAATCCCAGGACCTGGGCTCCGGCGAGGTCCTCGAGGCACGCCTTGGAGCGCTTGACCGAAGCCCGGAACTCCTCGGGCGTCTGCTGGGTGACCCGAACGTGATCCCATCCGTGACTCGCGATCTCATGCCCCGCCCCGGCAATCCGCTTGATCATCTTCGGATGCCGCTCGGCCACCCAGCCCAGCGTGAAGAACGTCCCCCGTGCGTCATGCCGCGCCAGCAGGTCGAGGATCCCATAGACGGACCCCTCGACCCGCGACGGCAGGCGCTCCCACAGGTCCCGCGGCACACTGCCCTCGAAGGCGGAGACCTGGAAGTACTCCTCCACGTCGACGCTGAAATAGTGCGTAGTCATGAGCCCTTAAGGTAGCAAAAAAAGAGCCCGGCTCTCTAGGCCGGGCTCTCTCAGGCGTCGAACGCCGCGGATCAGGCCGCGGTCTTCTCGCCCGCCTGCTTGCGGCGCCGGCGCAGCGCGCCGCCACCCATGCCCATCAGGCCCGTGCCCAGGAGCACCATGGTAACGGGCTCCGGCGTCACGTTCCCGCCGCCACCGTTATTGCAGGCCGGGTAGTCGCCGTAGCCGCCGGTGTCGCACTTGAGCGAGCCGGCGATCGGCACCTGGGTCGAGTGCCAGCGGATCTGGGCGCTCGTCAGGTCGAACTGGGCGTTGTTCGCGAAGTTGAAGTCAAATTGAACGAAGGGCACGCCCGGGAACGAATTGCACGTCGACCAGTGCAACGAGTTCTTGCCACCCGGGTTGGTGCAGCCCGTGATGCCGTTGTTCCCGCTGGTCCCGAGGGCCAGCTCCGTGTTCTGGCCGCCGAGGGTCTTGATGTCGGTGGCGCCGCCGGTGGTCCAGGAGCTCGAGATATTCGAGGTGTGGCCGTTTTGTACGTAGTTGACGCTGTAGTTCGAAACCGCGCCCGTAAAGTTGTAGAGCGCGTTCGAGTGGTAGAGCCCGATGGAGGTGATGGTGTTGACGGAACCCAGGGTGCCCTGGAGGTTCCACACCTGCATCGTCAGGTGGCCGGCGACGGACTGGAGCCGCACGCTGGCGCAGACCTGGATCGCTCCGGTGACGCAGTAGTTGTCGAAGTTGAGGGAGCCTGGGCCGCCCGCGCTTGCCACCGCCGGCGCCGCTAGCAACCCGCTCACGAGCCCCATCGCCAACATGCGCTGCTTCATCATGGACCCACCCGGTAAGGTGTGAGGTGAGAGCTAGTGCCACTTTCCCGGGGGGCAGGAATTGCACGTTCCGGGCCGGAACCAACAACATCGTGACAAAACTCGCTAAACTATTGTCGCATAATAACTTATCCGATCATTATCCACACTACTGCTCCTGCAATGGCGCGGTGGGTGCGACCGACAACCAACAAGTTGTTGCGTCAGCGCTTCAAGATAGGGGCCACAATGCCTGCCCTTTACCTGAAGCCGGCCCGAAGCGCCTTGATCCCAGCTACGACGTAGGCGAGACCGAACAATCCTCCGAGGAGAGCGGTCTTCACCATGGCCTTCTTCAGGCCGAGCATGACCTCGGCCTGAGCCCCGGATTTGAGCGCGATCGGAATATCAGTCAGGAAGGTGACGAGCATCCACCCCACCGCGAGGGTGAGGAGCAGGAGCAGGACGCCTATCGCGATGACGGTCCGGCGCTTCCCACGGGCGTACGCGGCGCCGAGGATGGCAGCCAGGCCCAGCGTCGGCAGCGGCAGACCGGCGAAGACCGATGCCACGGTTCCGAATTCCCACTCGGGTCCCGTACCCAGGGGAATGAATGCCAGTACGAAATCGCCCAGCCCCACCACGGCGAGCAGTCCGCCTAACCACGCCAGGGCCCGCCACGCCTGCTCCGGGTTGGCGGCGAGCGCCGCCTTGCCCCGCCCTTCCATCAACACTTTCGGTGACGTCATCGGGTCCCCTTCTCGGACTCTAGAATTGGTCCGCGGGAGAACGCGGCTTGAGCAGCCAGCGACCCGGGACGGGTGAAGGCAACAGAATCCCCGTGAAGTGTTTCTTCGCCCCTGGTATATCGAGCTTCAAAACGGTGGTGTCGAATTGCGCCGCGCTGTCCAGATGCAATTCGAGCGTATCGGTCAGCGAGGCCGTGGTGTCCTTGACGTGCACGATGCGTCCGGCCGGGCCCGTCGCCGTATCGAGAATCACGAGCCGGCCTGCGAACGTCACCAGCGCGGCGTCGGCCAAACCACCGTTCGCCGTCTTCGCCTGTGCGACCGTAAGGGTCGTGGTCGGCGTCGCGGCGCCGATGGCCAGCGTCGGGAAGAAGGTGAACGTCTTGAGAATCCGTCGTCCGCCCAGCGTATCCACCGTCCCGAGGATCCGGTCCGAGTCCCCGACAGAAATGAACGTCGTGGGCTTGATCTTTGTCACCCGGATGGCGCCCGCCGCGTCCGTGAAACTGTTGGTGCTGTCTCCCCACGTGTTGGCATTCGCGAGAGCCACTCCCACCAGGAACACCTTGGTCCCGACCTTGAGCGCACGGAGCGCCGTCGTCGTGACGGTCGGGTAGCTGACCGCGATCTGGAAATAGGGCGTGCTCCCGGGGGTCGCCGAC
>DATBBZ010000129.1:0-10278 GCA_036270745.1 Gemmatimonadales bacterium
CTCGGCGACCAGGGCAAGATTTCGTTCAACGACATCGTCATCAAGGGGGCGGCGCTGGCCTTGGCCAAGCATCGCGCCTGCAACGCCTGGTTCCAGGACGACCACATCCGCTACTGGAACGAAGTGCACGTCGGCATGGCGGTGGCCGTGGAGGATGGCCTGATCACTCCAGTCATCCGGAACGCTGATCTAAAGGCAATGCTCGCCATCGGCCAGGAGGCGAAGGTCCTGGCCGGCAAAGCGCGGGAGCGGAAGCTCCTGCCGAACGAGTATACCGGCGCCACATTTTCCGTCTCGAACCTCGGCATGTTCGACATCGACCAGTTCACGGCCGTGATCAACCCGCCCGAGGCCGGGATCCTGGCGGTCGGCTCCATCGTTTCGAAACCGGTGGCCGAAGACGGTAAGATCGAGATCCGGCGGCGCCTGCGGCTGACGATGAGCTGCGACCACCGTGTGATCGACGGCGCCACCGGCGCGGCGTTCCTGAAGACCCTGAAGCAGATGCTCGAAAACCCACTCGCAATGGTTCTCTAAGAGGATTCTCGTGGCGAACTCCTTCGACGTGATCATCCTGGGCGGCGGTCCGGCCGGCTACGTCTGCGCCATCCGCTCCGCCCAGCTGGGGATGTCCACCGCGGTCGTCGAACGCGACAAGATGGGGGGCGTCTGCGTCAACATCGGCTGCATCCCCACCAAAGCCCTGCTCCACTCGGCCCATCTGGCCCACGCCCTGCAATCGGCCGCCGACTTCGGCATCACCGTGGGTGACGTGAAAACGGACTACGGCGTGGCCATGAAGCGCTCGCGGCGCGTGGCGGACACGAACTCGAAGGGCGCCGACTTCCTGATGAAGAAGAACAAGATCACGGTGATCAAGGGCACGGGCGTCCTCCAACCGGGCAAGAAGGTGAACGTCGGCAACGACGTCTACACGGCCACCAAGGCCGTGATCATCGCCACCGGCTCCCGGGTGAAGGGCATCCCCCAGATCGGCCTCGAGATCAACAAGACCACCGTGATCTCGTCCGATGAAGCGCTCTTTCTCGAAAAGGCGCCCGCGTCCCTCGCGGTGGTGGGCGCCGGGGCCGTCGGCATGGAGTTCGCGGACGTCTTTAACGCCTTCGGCTCCAAGGTCACCCTGATCGAGGCCCTGCCCCGCATCCTGCCCCTCGAGGACGCGGAAGCCTCCGATGCCCTGGCCAAGAGCTACAAGAAGCGCGGGATCGACGTCCTGGCGGGTGCCAAGGTGAAGAAGGCGGACGTGGGTAAGAACAAGGTGACCCTGGAAGTCGAGTCGGGTGGCCAGACCCAGAAGATCGAAGCCGAGATGGTCCTGATGGCTGCGGGCCGCGCCGTGAACACTGAGAACCTCGGGCTCACCGAGTGCGGCATCCAGCTGACGGACCGGGGCTTCATCAAAGTGGACGGCAATCTCCAGACGTCGGCTCCCGGTTACTATGCCATCGGGGATGTCGCCGGACCCCCGATGCTCGCCCACAAGGGCAGCCGTGAGGGTGTGATCGTTGCCGAAAAGATCGCCGGTCACCAGGCGCACGCGATCAAGTACGACAACGTACCTAGCGTGACGTATTGCCATCCGGAAGTCGCGAGCATCGGGCTGTCGGAGGACAAGGCCAAGGAACAGAAGCTCGACTACGTCGTGGGAAAGTTCCCGTTCTCGGCCAATGGCCGGGCCCGTGGCACCGGGGAGACCGAGGGCTTCGTAAAGATCATCCGGGACAAGAAGTACGGAGAGATCCTGGGCGCGCACATCGTGGGCGTCAACGCCTCCGAGATGATCCACGAGCTGGCCGTGGCCCGCGAGAACGAGTACACCGTCGAGGAGATCGATCTGGCCATCCATGCGCACCCGACCATGTCGGAAGCCGTGGCCCAGGCGGCGCTTGATTCGCTCGGTCGCGTCATCGACATGTGAGTACGCCCACCACCGCTGAGCCGCCCGCCAAAGACCCGGTCGCCATCGGCCTGGGAGCCCTGGGGTCCGGACTCGGGCTCGGCGGAGGCGTGCTGACGGTAGCGCTGGTGCTGGTGCGGGCCGTCCAGCGCGCCAACATCCCGCCCCGTGCGGACGACGCCGTGGTAGGGACGTCCACGGACATTCTGGCCGGGCTCTTCGCGGGGCTCGCGGTCGCGGCCTTTTTCGGCTGGCGCCGCTCCAAGGGTGTCGAGAACATCTTCCAGCGCGGCGCCATCGCCGCCATCGCGGCATTCGGCGCTGTGATGATCGGGTTCCTGTTCGCTCCCCTCTTCGATCATTTCGCCGGATTGATCGGTCTGTTGCTGCTCGCCGCCCTTCTGATCGCGGGGGGTGTCTGGTGCGGGATGTGGGCATCCCGGACCACCGGGGGGGCCGCGACGTGAGGGAAGTCGAAATCCTCGACCGGGGACTCGTGCCCTACCGCGACGCCCTCGAGCTTCAGCGGTCTCTCGCCAAGGATCGCATTGAAGCGCGCCTCGACCACGACGTCCTGGTGCTGCTCGAGCATCCGCCCGTCGTCACGCTGGGACGGGGGTCGCACGCCGAAAACATCCTGCAGTCGGAGGGAATTGACGTCGTGGAAGTCGAGCGCGGTGGGGACGTGACGTATCACGGACCCGGCCAGCTGGTGGGATACCCCATTCTCGACTTGAAGGGTTTCAAGCAAGACCTGCACTGGTATCTCAGGACGCTCGAGCAGGCTCTGATCGAAGGCCTGGCGTTGCTGGATATCCCTGCGGAGCGGAACCCCGGTTACACCGGCGTCTGGACCAGGGGCCGGAAGATCGCGAGCATCGGCGTGCACGTGAAGCAATGGGTCACGTGGCACGGGTTTGCGCTCAACGCGACAACCGATCTCACGGCGTTTAGCCGCATCGTCCCCTGTGGAATCCCCGGAGTCCAAATGACTTCCGTTGAGCGGGAGTGGGGAGTTGGGAGTGGTTCACTCCGTGAACAAACGCGCGCCGCGGTGGTCCGGGGCTTCGAGAAGGCCTTTGAGGTCTCAGCGATCCCCGAAGAGTTCGTAAAACCGCTTGAACACCTGAATCCCGTCGTGTAACTGCTTCAGGTCCAGCTTCTCGTTGGGCGCGTGAAGGCGATCGTCCGGTAGACCAATCCCCGTCATCACCACTGGCGCACCCGCGGAAGCGAGCGCAGGGACGATCGGAATCGACCCTCCGGCGCGCGCCGCCACCGGCGCCCGCCCCACGATCTCCTTGAACGCCTGATCCAGTTTCTTGAACACGGGATTCGAAAGCTTCATCTGGGCCGGGTCGGCCCCATGAAGGAACGTGACCGTGGCCTCAACGTATTTGGGGGCGAGCTTCTTCACCGCCGCCCGCAGCTGCTTCTCCACCGTCTTCATCTTCTGATTCGGCACGAGCCGCAGGCTCACCTTGGCGGTCGCCAGCGCGGGGATGACGGTCTTCGCCCCTTCCCCGGTGAACCCGCCCAAGATGCCGTGGACCTCGAAGGTCGGGAGCGCCCAAAGCCGCTCGAGCACCGAGTACTTCTTCAAGCCCGTCAGGGCCTTGGCCTGCACTTGCTTCTCGAGGAAGGTCTTCTCCTTGAAGGGCAGCCGCTTCCAGGAGGCCAGCTCCTGTCGCGTCGGCGGCTTCACGGCTTGATAGAGCCCGGGGATGTTGATCTTCCCGTCCGGGCCCTTCAGCCGGCCCAGGAGACGCGCCAACTCCTCGTGCGCATTCGGCGCGGCACCCCCGTACTCACCGGAGTGCAAATCGGTCTTCGACGTCCGGACGGAAATCTCGGCGTAGCAGAGACCGCGGAGCGCGGAGTAGACCGCGGGCCACCCGGGCGCGACGTACGCCATGTCCGCCACCAGTACCGCATCCGCCTTCACGCGATGGGGCTCTCGTTTGAGCAGATCGAAGAGCACTCGGCTTCCGTGCTCTTCCTCTCCTTCGATCAAGAACCGCAGATTGACGTGCGGCTGACCCGCCGCTTCGATGGCGCGCAAGAGACAGAACACTTGCCCCTTGTCGTCCGCACTGCCGCGCGCGTAAAGCTTTCCATCCCGAACCGTTGGTTCGAATGGCGGCGTGACCCACTCGTTGAGGGGATCGGGGGGCTGCACGTCGTAGTGACCGTAAATCACCAGTGTCGGCGCACCGGGCACTTCAGGCCCGACGCCCCAGACCACTGGATGTGTTTCGCTTGCCAGGAGTTGAACGTCGGTGCAGCCGAGCCGCCTCAGATCGGCCGCGACCCACTCTGCGGCACGACGGCAATCACCGTCATGCTTCGGCAACGTGGATATCGAGGGAATCCGAAGGAATTCCGAGAGCTCGGCGAGAAGTCGGTTGTTGTCCATGGACCGGAAAATTAGACGGCGCCGGGGCCGCTAGCGAGGGGCTCTCCCGGGCGTAGATTCACCCGAAATGCGGACCACGGCGTCGTTCGAATTGTTTCCGGACGCTCCTTCGGAGCGCGCCATGGTCCGCGCCCGTTGGTTGGCTCGCGAGGGCCGCCTCTCCGAAGCGGAGACCGCGTACCGCGATGCCCTGACCACCTTTCCCGATCTGAAGCCCGCGTGGGCCGAGTACTTTGAGCTCCTGCGCTCGCAGAAGCGGTCGGCTGAGGCGTTGCGGCTCGCCTTCGGCGCGAGGACCCAATTCGGCGAGGCCGCGTTCGCGCTGGCCCTCGAAGGCGCCGCGCTCATCGAGCTCGACCGGTTCCGCGAAGCCCTCGAAGTGCTGGAGCACGCCGTCGAGGCCGATCCCGATCTCGCCGTGGTTTGGCACGAGCTGGGTTTCGCGGCGTATCGCTTGGGAGACCGCAACCGCGCACTCCTGGCCCTCGACCGCGCCTTTGCCCTCGAGCCGCATGGCGCGACGCTGAGGCTCCGCGGCAAAGTCCTGCGTGATGCCGGTCGCTATCAGGCGGCCGAAGTCGCCTTCGAGGCCGCGGCCCAGTCCGCCGAGCATGACGAACAATGGGATGAGGCGAGTAACGAGATCGCGAGCACCCGTCGGTACGCCCTGTACGCGCCCAGAAAGCCAGCGGATCTGGGGGCGGCCGAGCGGTGGTTCGCGGACACCGGGGCAGTGCTGCTCGCGTCCGCCAGCTCGCAGACGGCGCCCACGGACAGCCAGCTGATCGAAGCGCTGGTGGAGCTGGCGTCCGATTCGCGTTGGCGCTTCGGCCAGGTCGTGGCGTTCGGCGACGGCGCGAAGGACCTCTGGGCCCCTCTCGCCACGCGTCTCGACGCTCCGCTGGTGAGTGCCGGCGGGCTCGACCCCGCGGCAGTACCGCTGATCGTGGCGCCTCAGCCCCTGACCTGAGACCCGACCTGGGATGCCGCGGTGCGTACCATCGAGTCACGCAACGCCGGCTGCGTCTTCGTGCTCGAGCAGGCGGGCACTGGGCCCGCCCGCGCCGACGTGGTCGGCGTGCTGACGGACGACGGCGTCCGCCGCACCGGCACCCCCTCCCCCGGTCATGCGCTGACCGAGGCTCAGCACCCCGCGGCCCGCCTGGCCCCGCGCCGGCTGGCCCTGTCCTGATGAGTCCGGGCACCGCCCCCGCCGTCCCCCCGGCGATGTCGGGGAAAACAATCGTTCAAAGCCAGTTCGACCGCGCGGCCAACCTCGTCAACTTGGAATCGTACATGCGCCGGATCCTCCTCTCTCCCTTCCGGGAGATGACGGTGGACCTGCCGGTACGGATGGATGACGGCCGCATCGAGGTGTTCACCGGCTACCGGATCCAGCACAATGGCGCGCGCGGGCCCTGCAAGGGGGGCATCCGCTACCATCCCCACGCCGATCACGACGAGGTCCTGGGCCTGGCGACGATCATGACGTGGAAGACGGCGCTGATGGACATCCCGTTCGGAGGGGCGAAGGGTGGGATCTCGGTCGATCCCCGCAAGCTCTCCCTCCTCGAGCTGGAGCGCCTCACCCGCCGATTCACGCAGCGCATCGCGATCATCATCGGACCGTACCGGGACATCCCCGCTCCCGACGTGAACACCAACGCGCAGGTGATGGCGTGGATCCTGGACGAGTATTCGAACCGCCAGGGCTACACACCGGCGGTGGTCACGGGCAAGCCGCTGTCCCTCGGTGGGTCCCTGGGGCGCGAAGAAGCCACGGGTCGAGGCGTGATGTACGTCATGGAGGAGTACGCGCGGGACTTCGGCATTCCGCTCAAAGGCGCCCGCAGCGTGATTCAGGGCTTCGGGAACGTCGGCGCGCATCTGGCCCGGCTGCTCGACACCGAGTCGGGGGCCAAGGTGATCTGCGTCAGCGACGTGGATGGCGGTGTGGTGAACGAAAATGGGCTCGATATCAAAGGCCTGCTCGCCCACGTCGCACAGAGAAAGCCGGTGCCGGAGTGGAAGGGTGGCAAGGCCGTCTCGAACACCGATCTCTGGAAGGTCCCGTGTGACTGGCTGGTGCCCGCCGCGCTTGGCAGTGTGATCACGAAGGAAGACAACGCCTCCACGGTCGACTGCAAAGTGGTGGTCGAGGCCGCCAACGAGCCCACGACGCCGACGGCCGATCTGATTCTGGCCGAACGGGGGATCCCGGTGATTCCGGATTTCCTGGCGAATGCGGGCGGCGTGACGGTGAGCTACTACGAGTGGGCGCAGAATCTCCAGCAGTACCGCTGGACCCACGAGCAGGTGAACAAGGAGTTGAAGGCCACGATCACCAAGGCCTACGCGGGAGTCCGGGACCTGGCGAAGGCGAAGGACGCGACCTTCAGAACCGCGGCCTACGCGATTGCGATTCAGCGGGTGGCGGAGGCGGAGCGACTGCGGGGGAACTGACCTAGGGCGCTGCGCCACCCTCGCCAAGCATCGAAGCCGTAGTCAGAACTCCGAGCGGCGCCCCCGCGACATGGCGGCCCGACGACGTCGCAGCGCCTTGGCCCCAGGCCCCCCCGCTACATCACCACGCTCCATTCGTAGACCCTCCGCCTTCCTGCACGCTCGACCTGTCATGGCACCGCCCTTGCCTCTTCGCATCCGCGTCACGGAATCGACCGTGCAAGAGGAGGACGAATCGCTTATGACAGCCATGCAGAAGGGACTACTCGCCGGATGGAGTCTCGTGGCCGCGGGACTGCTGGTCACGGCGTGCGAGAACCAGACCGAGACTCCGAACCGGCCGGCCGCCACGCAGCATGCGGCGTTCCCGCCCCACTGGGGTGGAGGAGAAGAGTGTACTCCATTGAAGTTCACGGGCGGTGGGCGTATCGACCCTCCCAACCCTGACTTCCCTGATGGAGCGAGCGGAGTAAGTACGATGACCGGCAAGGTCACGTTCGGCTTCAATGTCTTCCTGGGCACCGACGCGAACGGTAACTGCGTCGTGACCAAGGGCGAGATCGAAGTGGTAGACCACCCGTCGCAGACGAGCTGGCACGTCTCCATCCACGATGGCGCGAACAGCCTCGATGGCAGCGAAGTCATGGCCTTCACCTACGACGATGACTCCGGCCGCGGCGTGTGCGTGCAGGTAGGTACGAACGGGATGCTTGCGCGCGTGAATGGCAATCAGGGCACGGAAGAGACGAGGTTGACCGCGTGCGACAACGGTGAGCCGGGGTCGCAGCAACCCGGCATCAGCTCCTCAGGGCCCGACGCCCTCAATTGGGAGACCCTCAATCACGGGTCGACCGACCTCACGTATTTGACGGGCGGCAACATCCAGGCCCACTGAGACCAAGGAGATCCGACGATGCAACTCAACAACTTTCAACGGCTGCCCTCCCAGGTTCTGCTTAGCGCGGTCCTGGGCCTGGTGGCCGCACTCCCGGGACGAATTGTCGCGCAGACCGTCGCTGGCCAGGCCTACGGCGCGTACGCCAGCACACCCCTCGGCGCGGTGACGCAATCCCCGATCGCCGTTCTGCCTCCGCTCGCCGGAACTGACGGCGACATGGCCGCGGTCCAGTCCGGCGGCATGACCGTTGGCGGCGTGCTCTCGACCACCTTCCTGCACAGCATCACCTCGGGAGCGCTTGGCACCGCCGAGACGACCGCGCAAAGCGTGGCGACGACGGGCACCACCAGCATTCTCAACGGCCTGATCACGGCGCAGAGCGTGACCGCCATGGCCGCGAGCCACCGGACAGCGAGCGGGGCGGTGAGTAGCAGCACCGGCTCGACCTTCGGAGACCTCGTGGTCGCCGGCAGCCGGCTAGCGACCGGAGAAGGAGTAGTGGCCCCGAACACTCGCATCGCCCTTCCGGGCGTCGGCTACGTCGTCCTGAACGAGCAGATCGCCTCTGGGGACGGGGTAACGTCCAGCGGCCTGACCGTGAATATGATCCACGTGTATCTCCAGAACCCGCTCGGAGGCGCGGCGGGAGAGATTGTAGTGGGGTCTGCTACGAGTTCGGTCGGATCCTGACCGATTCGGCGCCCCGAGACGGGGAAACGGAATGAGCTCCACGGCATCGCCGTGGAGCTTTCCGCCCCATGAGGTTGCAGACGTGGTAACCCCTCAGAGGAGACGTCACCGCGGCGACGTGCGCCGCTCGGCCGGCATGCCGATCAGCTGCTTTCCGTGCTCGCGCATCTGGTCGAGCAGCGTGCGCCACTCCTTCCGGACGGCCACGACGAGGGTGAGCGCAACGGGATCTTCAGCTCTTGCCGTTGGGGCCTGCGCCAATCGTTCGCGGCGGAGCACCTCCTCACTGGCCACCTCGTGCTCCTTCATAGCGTTCCGCAACTCGCCAGCCACTCGAATGCAGTCGTTTGCCCTAGTGGTTTGCCCCAGGGTGCCGAGTGCCTCGGACTGGCGCACCAGCGCCTTGAGCAGATCATCGTCTGTCAGCTTGGTCCTCTGGAGAACGGAAAGTTCGATTCGAAGCATGCGCGAGAGACCTGTAAGGCGCGAGTTGCGCGCATGCTACATCTGGGCGCTGGTGTCGCGCCGCGCGGAGGCGGAGCGACTGCGGGGGAACTGTCCTAGGGTGCTGCTCCACCCTGCGAATACAGCGCCTGATACGGGTCCGACCCCTGTTGCGTCAGCACCCGCACTTTGATGAGCCGGATAGTCTCGGACAGATTGACCCGATTCGCCAGATAGAACTCGTCAAACAGATTGAGGTTCATCCGGTAGAGCCGCTGCGCCACCACCACCGCATTGTTCAGCGGAGCCTTCGCAAACCACCGCCAGTCGTAGGTCTCGAGCCCCTGCCCTACCGCCCCCGTCAGTTGGGCCCGCGCCCACCCGAACAGGTCATCTCGAGTCTTCTGTAACGGCGGCCCGGACAGGGGCGACGCGTAGGCCGAATCGAGCCGCCGGGCCAGCTCCGCGTAAAACACATCGAGGGTCCGCTCATCCCGCCAGCGGGCCCCAGCACGATTAGCATCGATCGTGTCGCCGCGCGAGCGAAAAAATGCCTGCGCCCCCCGGTACCCCACAAAATTCGCGAAGCTCTCATCGAACGGCGTATTGCTCGGCACATAGAGCGTGTTGTGGGCCAACTCATGAATGACCGTGGCCACGAGCTCCATCGTGTCCCGGTCCACCGCCGTCGACAGCAGGGGATCCGAGAAGTAGCCGAGGGTCGAGAAGGCATCCGAAACCCGGAGATAGACGTCGTTCCCCGCCGCCTCCTGCTCCGCCGCTGCCTTCCGCGCCGCATCGAGATTGAAGAAGCCCTTGTACGGCACGGTCCCCACGACCGGGTAATTCCAGGTCACCTCGCGCAGCTTGTCCTTCCGGGACGCCGAAAGCACGAGCAGGAGCGTATCCCGTCCCACATTCGCATACGTCGTATAGGTGTCACCGGCGGTGAGATGCAGTGAGTCCGCCGCGTAGGTGCGGGCGGCGAGCACGAGCTTGAGTCGCTCCAGGAGAGCGGGCGGAGTCTTGGAGTCTCGTACCAGCGAGGCCAGGGACCGCCGCTCGAGCAGGATCTTGGCCTCCTCCCACCCGCCCCGCGCCACGTACCGCACGTCAGGGAAGAGGATCACCGCCAGCACCACCAGGATGGCGGCGCCCAGCGCCAACCGGAGCACCAGCCTACGGATCAGCACCCACCGGCTCACACCCCCACCCCTGCGGTCCGCCACTACGGTGTCCATCGCACTCCGATCCGGTGCCTCGCATCCCCGGCCGCATCGATGGGCCGGTAGGCATAATCAATATGAAAGCGCCCCAGCTCGACGCCGCCGCCCGCACTGACCTTGGACACACCCGGCGCCAGCGCGGCCGTCCCGTAAGCGACCCGCCCCACCAGGACGATCCCCCCGAGGACAATCCCCGCTTCCAACCCCTGGACCAACTCGGCAT
>DATBBZ010000130.1:0-6895 GCA_036270745.1 Gemmatimonadales bacterium
TCGTCGGTGCCGTCCGCGAACGTCATGGTGACGTCCGATAGACCGTACAGGGAAACCGAACGGACCACCTGCATGCGCGGGAGGCCGTTCATCTCGACCTCCACCGGGACCGTGATCAGCCGCTCCACTTCCTCCGCCGCGTGGCCCGGCCACTGCGTGATGATCTCGACCCTGGTGGGCGAGAGATCGGGGTAGGCGTCCACCGGCAGACGGCTGAACGACCAGAATCCCACGCCGATGATCAGCACCGTCATCAGCCCGACCAGGAACGGCTGCCGCAGGGACGACGAGACGATCCGGTTGATCGCTGAACGGGTCCGCGCCTGGTGGGCGGGAGGGGACCACTGATCGCTCATTGGTTTTCCGCGAACTGCAGGAACAGCCCGCCCTCGGTGATGATCTGATCACTCGCCGAGAGTCCTGAGGTCACCTCGAACCGGTCGCCGATGCGGTTGCCCAAGCCCACGGACCGGCGCTCGAAGGAGCTGTCGGCCTTGGCCACGAACACGAACGGCAGATTCTGATCGTCCCGGAGCACCGCGCCCACCGGAACCAGGAGTCCGGTGCGGGCGCGGCGCGAATGGATCGTCACGGCGACGTACATGTCCTTCTTCAGCCCCAAGTCCGGATTGCTCGTCACGATCCGCACCGAGGTCGCGCGGGTGTTAGGGTCCACCAGCGCACCGACATAATCCACCCGACCGTGGTAGACACGGGTGCCCGCGCCGGGGCTGATGTCCGCTGGGTCCCCGACAGTCACATCGGGCAGGTCATGCTCGAACACGTTGCCCATCACCCACATGGTGGCGAGGCCCGCCACCGTGAAGCAGGGCGTCTGGCCCGCCTGGATGAGCTGTCCGGGTGTGATGAGCCGCTCCACGACCGTGCCAGGGAGGGGCGCGCGGATCACGCCCTGGGGAATGGTGGCGTTCTTGTTGTCCCGGATCGCCGCGATCCCCGCTGAGTCCACGCCGATGGCGCGGAGCTGGTCGAGGGCGGCGTCGCGGTCGGCGCTGGCCGAAGCGGCGTCGGTCTGCGCCTGCTCGAGATCCTGGCGGGCCAGGGCATCATTGGCGAACAGGACCGAGTCGCGGGTCGCGATCCGGTTCAGATTGATGGCCGTGGCGTTGGCCTTCCGGTATGTCGCCAGGGCGGCGGCGAAATCCGGGGACGACACATACGCGAGTGGTTGTCCCGCCGCGACCTGAGCGCCCGGCTCCACCAGGATCCGGGAGACCGGACCGGAGATCGGGGCCAGGACCTGGGTGCTGTGATCGCCGTCGAAGGCGACTGTGCCGGAGACCGAGACGGAGGGCTGAAAACTGACCTGCGCCACCGGGGCCAGGTGAATGCGGGCCCGCTGGTTTTCGGTGAGTCCGAAGGCTCCCGGGTGATCGTCGGCGTGAGCCGCGGACTTGGCGCACCCCGCAATCAGGAGGACGAGAACACCGGCGCAGACACGAATCCGTTTAGTGGACATTGGGAACTCCGGCAGAAGCGGCGTCAAAGGGGCCGGCGACGGCCCGCTCAAGGTCGGCGCGGGCATCGTTGGCGGCGCCCAGCGCGTCGGCGAATTGGCTTTCGGCATCGAGCAGGGTCCGGCGGGCGTCGAGCACGTCGAGCGCCGAGGAGCCGCCCAGCCCGTAGCTGGTGAGCGCGATTTCGTAGGCACGGTGGGCCTCGGGGAGCAGCTGATCCCGGAGGTAGACCGCCTGCGCCAGGGCCGTGGCGGCCGTCGCGTAGGTCACGCGCACGTCCTGCTCCACTTGCGCGTCGAGATCCGAGTAGGCGGCCGCCAGCTCGCGTTCGCGGTGCCGGGCCTCCGCGACCTGGCCCCGCTGGTGATTCCAGAAGAAGAGCGGCACCGAGATCCCGATGCCGGTCGTGAACGTGGCGGGCGTCCCCTGGCTCATGTTCTTCGACACCGAGAGAGCGAGATCAGGCAGCAGGTACTGCTGCGCGAGGGCCGTGGCCGCGCCGGCACCCCGCTGCTGGCTCGCCAGCCCCTGCAGCTCGGGCCGACGGAGCCGGGCCAGTGCCACGAGGGAATCGATGGCCGGAAGGTCGGGGGGCACGGCGAGCGACTCCGCGGCCTCGACGCCGAATCCCAGGGGGCGCCCGAGCAGGCGGTTCAGCGCCGAGCGCGCGTTCGCCAGGTCCCGCTCATTCGCCAACAGGCTGTTCTCGGCCTGTCCCAGGTCCACCTGCGCCTTCAACACGTCGAGCCGCGCGGCCGTGCCCGCGTCGAAGCGGACCTGCGTCTTCTTGAGGAAGTCCTTCGCGAGGGAGTCGCCGGTCTGCAAGTCGGCCCGGTGACGGAGCGCCACGATGAGGGCGTCGTACGCCTGCGCCGTCTGGGAGGCGGTCTGTTGGCGCAGCTGATCGTAATTGAAAGCCACCGCGTCAGTGTTGGCGTTCCCCACCCGGTTGAGCAGGACGAACTTGGTCGGGAATGGGAGGGAAAGGCCGACGCCGATGTCCGAGCCGGTGTTGGTCCGGAAGCCCGTGACCGACTTCTGTCCCGTCAGGTCGCCCGAAAGCGACGGATCGGGAAATGCGGCGGTCTCGGTCGCCTGCGCCCGCGCCTGCGCCAGCTGCTCACGTGCGACCGCGAGCTGCGGGTTGTGCACGAGCGCGGTGTCGACCGCCTGCCGGCGCGTGAGCGTCAGGGTCGCCGGACGTGGAGCGGGTCCCTGCGCGTACGCCGGGATTGCCACACCCAAGCCGATGGCGACCAGCATGAAATTCGTTTGCGTGACCATCCCACAACCTCCCGAGGGGAACGAGCCCGCGGACACACTCCGTGGAGCGCGTTCGCGCGATTCCGAGGCCGCCCTACGCGGGCACCTGGCCTTTTTTTAGAGGAGCTGTGCGGGAGGAGCGCGGGGGGATGTGCTCGGTGCCGGCCGCTCCGCGGCGCGGGGCCGCGAAACGACGAGGACCGGAACGAACGCCACGCGGCCGAGGTCGGGCTCGGGCTGCGCGGGCCGGGTGACGACGAGGGACCCGGCGTACTGGCAGAGGATGCAGGTCAGCTCATTGTGGAGGACGGGACAACGGTCCGAGTGCCCGCTTTCGAGCGAAGCCTGCGCGGGTCCCGGCTCACGGGCGTGCGCGACGCCGACCGCCGGCGCCCCTGCCATCTGGAGTACCAGGAGCAGGGCGGCCAGGGCCGGCTTCAACCAGCTGCGGCGCGTCCGCGAGGTGAACATCGGTTCTCCACTACGTGTGTCGCCGGTACTTCGTTCAGACGTACGACCGGAGCCGCTCGAGCATCCGGCGGTCATGGTGCACCGGGTCATCGCCTTTGGGCGTCTCGATAATCTTAATGATTTTCGTCAATCTTGCGTCTTGCAAAATGCGGCGGAACGGCTCCGCCCCGATGGTTCCTTCACCAATCCACTCGTGGCGGTCCAGCCGGGACCCCGGCGCCGCCTTCGAATCATTGAGGTGGAAGCATCTCAGGTGGGCCAGGCCGACCACCCGGTCGAAATCGTCGAGGACGCCTCCGAAGTTGCCGACGACGTCGTACCCCGCGGCGTGGAGATGGGCCGTGTCCAGGCAGAACCCGACGCGCGGGCGCACCGGCTCCGGCATGCCGTTTCGGAGGTCGCGCAACTCCTCGAAACTCCGTCCCAACGCGGTCCCGGCACCCGCCGTGCCCTCGATGAGCACACCGACCGCTCCGGGTACTTCCGCGAGGGCCGTGGCGTACGCTTCGGAATTGCGGATCAGGCCGGCGTCGTGATCATCCATGAAGTTGCCGGGGTGGGACACGACATACGGAATCCCGTACGCCTGGCACCGCTGGAGCTCGCCTTTGAAGCACTTGAGACTCTTGGCGCGCAGCTTGTCGTCGGGTGACGCCAGGTTGATCAGGTAGCTGTCGTGGGCGACCGCCACGGTGATTCCGGTCCGCGCCATTTCGGACTTGAAGCGCTCCACTTCGTCGGGAATGATCGGAGGCTCGCGCCACTGATTCGGGGTCTTGGTGAAGAGCTGAATGGCGTGGGCACCGACTTCCGCTCCCCGGCCGGGCCCGGTCGAGACGCCGCCGTCAGTCGAGACGTGGGCGCCGAGCAGGTCGAGCGTGGACGTCACGCGGCGGCACCGGGGTCGAACGAGAGCGGCGAGACCAGCGGTACGAACCGGACGCCGCCCGCGGCCCGGGTGGTGAGGCCCTGGTCCATCCGCGTGAAGACCGTGAGCTCCTGGGCCAGCCGGTCGCCGATGGGAATGACCAGCCGCCCGCCCGGCGCGAGCTGCTCGAGCAGGGGCTCCGGCGCGCTCGGCGCGGCCGCCCCGACCAGGATGCCGTCGAACGGCGCGGCGGCACTCCAACCGCGGGCACCGTCGGCGATGAGCGTCTGGACGTTGTCGAGCCCCATCCGCCGGAGGCGCGCCTCGGCGGTGACGAGGAGCTCCGGGAGGCGCTCCACCGTGTAGACCTCCGCCACGAGCCGGGCGAGAATCGCGGTCTGGTAGCCGGAGCCGGTGCCGATCTCCAGCACCCGGTCGTGCCGAGTGGGCGCAAGCAGGGCGGTCATCAGGGCGACGACGTAGGGCTGGGAGATGGTCTGGCCGGCGACGAGGGGGAGCGGTTCGTCCGCGTATGCGTCGGCCGACGATTCGTCGGGCACGAACCACTCGCGCGGGGTCCGGTCCATCGCCAGGAGCAGGCGCGGGACCCGAATGCCCCGCCGCGCGATCTGTTCGCGCACCATCCGCCGCCTGAGTCCAGCGGTTCCCGGCGCGGGGCGGCTCATCGGGCGGTTCGAGCTTGTTTCGGCATCGGGCGAAACTTACTTTGGCTCAACGCCACCCGGGGATCCCGGCATCCATTTGGCTGAATCCAAACTGTCGCGCCTCGTCCTGCTCGGCGCCCCCGAGGCCCGCCCTGATGGCCTCGAGCGGATGCTGGTGCGTGCCGGCTTTGCGGTGCTGGACTCCGAAACGGCCGCCGATGGCCCTCCCCACGTCATTCTCGTTGGTGCTACCCCCAATGATCCCGCGCTCATCGAACGCGTGCGGGACATGGTCAAGCGCCCCCGTCACGATGGGGCATCGGTCGTCGTGCTCCTGACGGGCGGGACGGCGCTGCACACCGCCGCACTCCTCGCCGCCGGGGCCACCGACGTGATCCGCGCCCCCATCGATCTCACCGAGGTCGAGGCACGCCTGACCGCCGATGCCCGCCGCCGGGCTACCCTGACGGCGGCTCGGAAGGCCCTGCGGGCCCGCGAAACGCTCTTCGACATTTTCCAGGAAGTCTCGAGCGCCCTGAAGCCCGAGGACGTCTTTCAGACCCTGGTCCGACGGGTCGGGGAGGCGTTCGGGCTCACGCACTGCTCCTTCGTCCTGACGGGCCCGGGCGGGACGCAGGGCCGGGTGGTGGCGGTGTTCGAAGACCAGAAGGTGCGGAATCTGGCCGTACACCTGGACCGCTATCCCGAGATCCAGGAGGCCCTCAAGACCGGGGCGCCGGTGGTGGTGAGCGACGTTCATCAGCACCCGCTCTTCGCGGCCATCCGCCGTCACTGGGAAGACCAGCGGCTCGACGTGAATGTCCAATCGTCGGCCGCCTTGCCGGTATTCGTGAACGGGCAGGCCGCCGGCGTGTTCTTCCTGCGCAGCCATCGGGGTGAGCCCCAGTTGGATCCGGCCGAAGTCGACTATGCGAATACCATCGCCCAGGCGGCGGCGCGCGTCCTCGAGAACGAGGAACGCCGGTCCGCCATGTTCCGCCGCCAGGTTTCCGCCGGCACGACCGACGCGCTGACCGGCTGCGGGTCCCTCGACGCCCTGGACCGGCGCCTCCGCGATGAGTTCGAGCGCGCGCGCCGCTATACCTTGGCCTTCAGTGTGGTGCTCCTGGACATCGACGGGCTCCGGACCATCAACGAACGCGCCGGGCAGACGGTGGGGGACGAGGTGCTGTTCGACCTGGGGGCCATGCTGCAGCGGGAGATCCGGGCGCCGGACTTCGTGGCGCGCTATGGCGGCGACGAGTTCGCGCTGATCCTGCCGGGAACCGATCTCGCGGGCGCCCGTGGGTTCGTGGACCGGATCCGCCGCGTGGTGGACGCCCACACCTTCCCGCACCTCGGCCCCGGCAAATCCCCCGCGCTCACCGCCGGTCTGGTCGCGTATCCGCACCCGGACGCCATCGAGGCGAAGGACCTGTTACGGATGCTGGAGGGATCGCTTTCGGCTGGGAAGAAAGCGCCCGACCGGGTGGGGAGCAGCAACTAAAAAACGAAAGGCGTCTTTCTCTCGACGCCCTTATGGTTGTTTTTTCTGCAGCCAGTTGAGCGGGTCGAGGGCGATCTGATCGGGCCCGCGGATCTCGAAGTGCAGGTGGGAGCCCTGATCGGTCGACGCGCCGCCGACGTGGCCGATGACCTCCCCGGCGACGACCGGGTCGCCCAGGTGGACAGTGGCATCGGAGAGGGTGGCGTAGATGGTGTAGTAGCCCCCGCCGTGCTGGAGAATCACCGTCGTCAGGTAGGTCCCGCGTTCCCCCACATCCACCACCGTGCCGCTTGCCACCGCGCGCACCGGCGCGCCCACGGCTGAGCCGATGCCGACGCCGTGCCACGTGATCTCGGTGTTGTCGGGTCCGGGGGCCGGGCCGAAGCGGTAGAGCAGGTTTCCGTCCACCGGCCAGGGCAGGGTGCCAAGGCTCGCGGTGGTGATGGTCGCGCGGGCGGTCGCGGCGCCGCGGGCCAGCGCTTCCCGTCGCGCGCGCTCGAGGCGCGCGATCACGTCGGTGAGCCGGTTCTCTTCCTTCTCACTGTTCGTCACGCGCTGTTGCGCGGCCCGGATGCCCCGGCGGGTTTCCCGCAGGTCCTGCGTCCGCCGGGTCTCGAGGTCGGAGTACCGGTTCAGCTCGTCG
>DATBBZ010000131.1:0-4897 GCA_036270745.1 Gemmatimonadales bacterium
CCCTGACCCTCGCGGCCTTCGCCGGCATTCTCTACCTCGAACGGCGCAGCGCGTCCTATCAGGAGCTCGATCAGCGCATCCGGACCGAGGCCGACCAGACCAGCGGCATTCTGTCGGAGATCTACGGATCGGGGGGACTGCTCCTCCAGCGCAGCTCCACCGGCGGGATGGAGCTGATTCCCCAGGTCGCGGCCACCCTGGAGCCGGTTCCCGGATTCCTCATCATTACGGCGTCGGACTCCTCCGGGGTGCTGTTCGTATCGGCCGACGTCCGGGCGGCGGGCTTCCCGGTACTGCAGCAGCTCCGTGAGCTGGCCCGCGTCGACACCGCGAACCGGGCGGTCCGGACTGCCCGCCTCGCGCCCGATGGGCCCACGATCCGCTACGTGGTCCGGTCCGCCGCGGGAGGCCCGAGGTTCGGCGCGGTGCTCGCCGCTGCCGACGTGGCGCCCACGGACCTGGGCGTCCAGGAATTCCTCACGCCCATCGCCCTGGTGTTCCCCTTCAGCCTGCTGGTGGCCTGGCTCCTGGGCTCGTGGATCGCCCGGCGCGCGCTCGAACCCGTCGATCAGATCATCACCGAAGTGGAGGAGATCTCCGATGGCCGGTCCCTCCACCGGCGACTGGCTCAGCCCATGGTGCGCGATGAATTCGGCCGGCTCGCGGAGACCCTGAACGAGATGATGGGCCGGCTGGAGCGCAGTTTCGTGGCCCTCCGGCGCTTTACCGCCGACGCGAGCCACGAGCTCAAAACCCCATTGACCGTGCTGCGGGCGGGGGTCGAACGGGCGGTGACCACGCCGAATCTTCCCCAGGAAACGCTGGTCGTCCTGGAGGAGACGCTCCACGAAGTGAACCGGATGACGGAGTTGGTGGACGCGCTCCTCACGCTGGCGCGGGCGGATGAAGGTCGCGCGCCGCTCGCGCGGGAAACGGTCGATCTCCGGGGTCTGGTGCACGAGGTGGAAGAGACCGGCGAGCTGCTCGCAGAACCGGGAGACGTGCGGATCGAAGCGGAGGTGCCCGCCGAACCGGTGCTGCTGGCGGTGGACCGGACGCGGATGCGCCAACTGGTGCTCAATCTCCTCACCAATGCCGTGAAGTACACGCCGGCCGGAGGGCGGGTGCGCATCACCCTCGCGTCGGAGGCCCACCGCGTGACGCTGGCGGTTTCGGACACCGGGATCGGGATCGCGCCGGGGGACCTTCCGCACATTTTCGACCGCTTTTACCGCGCCGACATTGCCCGGACGCGGACGGGAGAGCGGGCCGGAGCGGGGTTGGGGCTCGCGATCTGCCGCTGGATTGCCGAGGCACACGGCGGGACCATCGAGGTGCAGAGCAGGCCGGGGCGGGGCACCACCTTCACGGTCACCCTTCCCCCGGACGCTACCTAGCGCTCACCGCGCTTTTATCCGTTTGTCATTCGCCTCCCACGAGGGGGCAACGCCCCGCCGGTAGCATCGAGTGACCCTCTTTCGGAGGCCTTTCGATGTTCGACCGGTTCGGGGTGGGGTCCCCCTCGCCTTTCGGGACTCGCGGTGGCGTTCTGGCCGTTGGCGTGCATGTCCTCATAGTTGGGTACGGACTTCACGCGACCTCCAGCCGCGCTGAGCGCGCTGGCGTTTACACAGCGCCCGAGTCCATCCTGGTGATCCCGCAGGCGCCGGAGCGAAGGGGGCTGCCGGACGGAATCACGGTCTCGGCTCCAGATCTCCGCCATCTCAGCCTTCCAAATGTTCCGGTGACCATCCCCATCATTCCTGGCGGAACCATCGAGCCGGGCCCCATCGCGGTGCCCACCGCCCCCGGGGGCGACTATCCGGGTGGGGACCCCAACGGTGTGTACGACTCGAATGTGATAGAGCAGCCGCCGGAGCTCCTGGCCTCGCCGCCGCCCCGCTATCCCGATGTGTTGCGTCTGGCGCACATCGAGGGCGCCGTGATCGTCGAGGGCGTGGTCGACACGTTGGGGCATATGGAGCGGAAGACACTCCGGGTGATATCCAGTCCGCATCCGGCGCTTGCGGCATCGGCCACCGAGTGTCTCGCCGCCGCCATTTTCCGTCCCGGGCGGGTCGAGGGCCGCGCAGTTCGGGTCCTCGTCCAGGTGCCGGTGCGGTTCACCGTGGCGTCCCACTGATTGGACGCTTGTCATCGTTTTGTAATGTGTTGCCCACTGGCGGGTAACCCCGCCGGCGTAGTATTTCCTTGGTCCTCCGAGAGGAGACGTGGGTTCGTGTTCGATAATCTGATCGAATCGAAGCGGCAAACACAAAAAGGCCGCTTCATGGGCGTGGGGTTCGTTTCGGTGACGCTGCATACGGCGATCATCGGAGGGGCGGTGTACGCCACGCTCTCCGCGAACGCCGGCGACAACAAGGCCAAGGTGGACACGACGGTGGTGTTTCTGCAGCAGCAACAGCAGAAACAGCCCGATCAGCCACCGCCGCCGACCATCGACGTGCCTCTCAAGGGGTTCCAGACCGTCGTGGCCATCACGGACATCCCCAAGAACATTCCCCCGGTGAACCTGCAGGAACACTTCGATCCGAAGGACTTTTCGGGCGCGGGCGTCGAAGGTGGCCTCTCGACCGGCGTCACGCCGAACACCGACCAGGTGTTCTCGGCCGACGTCGTGCAGGAGAAGCCCGAAGTGCTGTCGGGTCCGCCGCCGCAATATCCCGAGTTGCTGCGGCAGGCCGGGATCCAGGGCGTCGTGAACATTCAGGCGATCGTCGACACCTCCGGCCGTGTGGAGCCGAACTCCCTGAAGGTCATCTCGAGCGCCAACCCGGGGTTCGACGCGCCGGCCAAGCAGACCATTCTCAAGACGCTCTTCCGTCCGGCGCGCGTATACGGCCACGCCGTGCGGGTGCTGATTTCCATTCCCGTCAATTTCACACTGACACACCACTAGGCATCACACCCAGGCATCTCAGAAGGAGCGCGCACCGATGAGTTTGAAAGATCTCTTCTTTACGATGGGACCCTTCGCCAAGGGAATCGTGATCGTCATGTTGATCATGTCCCTCTGGTCCTGGACCGTGGTGATCACCAAGTGGTGGTACCTGCGGAAGTCCCAGAAGCAGACCGCCAAGTTCGCTCCGATGTTCTCGCGCTCCCTGCAGGAAGAGCAGCTCGACCAGGCCATCGCGCTGGCCGAAAAGAACAAGATCAGCCACGTGGCCCGCGTGCTCGGCGAGGCGTTGAATGAGATCAAGCCGTTGCTGCGAGACCGCGCGACGATCACCGCCGGCGACATCAACTCGGCCGAGCGGGCGGTGGAGCGGCAGATGCTGATCATTACCGCGGAGATGAAGCGCGGTATGGGCGTGCTCGCGACCACCGGCGCCACGGCCCCGTTCGTCGGCCTGCTCGGCACCACGATGGGTATCGTGGCGGCCTTCCAGGGCATGGCGGCGTCGGGCGGCGGCGGCTCGCTGGCGGCGATCACGGGCGGCGTGGCCGAAGCGCTCATCACCACGGCGTTCGGTCTGATGGTCGCGATCCCGGCGGTCTGGCTCTACAACTACTTCTCGACCAAGATCGACTACGTGTCCGTGGAGATGACCTATACCTCCAAGGAGCTGATCGACTTCCTGATCAAGAGCGTGGGCTCGGAGTTCGGGCGCTCGATCTTCACCAAGGAATTCCAGACGCAGAAAGCGACGCAGACCAGTGGCCCTATCAGCAAGTAAGGGTGGCGAGTCCGTCAAGGCGGACATCAACGTCACGCCGATGATCGACGTGATGCTGGTGCTGCTCATCATCTTCATGATCGTGACCCCGGCCATCGCGGCGGGATTCCAGGCTCAGATCCCGCGCGCGAGCCACGCGGCCAAGCGGCCCGAGGACAATGGCGAGGTTCGGCTGGGGATCGACAAGGACGGGAAGTTCTTCCTGGACCTGCTCGACCAGTCGGGGACGTACACCGGGATGCGGTTCATCCAGGACGACAATCTCCTGCCCACACTGACCAACGTCTATGCGGGCCGGGCCACCGACAAGATACTGTACCTGAAATCGGACGCCAACGTGCCGTTCTCCCGGGTGCAGCAGGCCATCGAGATCGGGCGGAAGGCGGGCGTGCGCGTCATCGACGCGATCGCCGAGCAGACCCGCGGCGTGACACCCGCAGACGACGAGAACAACTGATATGGCCATGGGGGTGTCGAGCGGCGGCTCACTGCAGGCGGACATCAACGTCACGCCGATGATCGACGTGCTCCTGGTGCTCTTGATCATCTTCATGATCACGCTGCCCCTGGGGCGCCGCGCTCTCGACGTGCAGGTGCCGCCCGAGCAGCAGCAGAAGAATCAGAAACAGCAGGCCTCGGATCAGATCGTGCTCGAGCTGACGGCGGACGGCGGGTACGCGGTCAACACCAAGCCCGTGCCGCTCACCGGGCTGCACGATTTCCTGAAGAACATCTTTGACCAGCGGTCGGTGAAGCTGATCTTCATCAAGGCGGCGCCGAACCGGGTGTATGGCGACATCATTGCGGCCATGGATATTGCGAAGGGCTCGGGCGTCCAGGTCATCGGCTTCACGCCGCCGCCCGAACCAGGGAAATAGGGGCCAAGTCGCTAAGAGGCTAAGTTGCTAAGTGGGTGTCTGAAACTCCGGGGGGCGCGCAAGCGTCCCCTTTTTCATTGGCCTGGTGTAATTATTGAACCGTGTTCAAGTCCGACCGCTACGCTCCCCCTTCCGGGCACCGCACGCCCGATCTCCCGTCACCCCAGCTCGTCGTTCCCCGGCTGCGGATGGGCCGCTCCGGCGCGATCGTCATCGGCATTCACATCATCGTGATCGCGCTGTTGTTCTGGAAGAGCGCCGAGCTGCTGGCCGGTTCGGGGGACGGGCCGGGAGCCCGGGGCGGGGGGGGCGGCGGAG
>DATBBZ010000132.1:0-13053 GCA_036270745.1 Gemmatimonadales bacterium
GATTCTGACCTTCTTCCTGGTGAGTGCGGTATTCGGCACCATCGTCTCCCGGCAGGCACCCAAGATCGCGGGCTGGGGCGTCGGTGTCGCGATCCTGGTCGATGTCCTGGTGGGTGGGCATGCCACCGGGGCGGCGATGAACCCGGCGCGCGCGTTCGGACCCGCCATCGTCTCGTTCACGCTCACGGGTCATGTGGTCTACTGGCTGGGGCCCCTGCTGGGTGCTCTGGTCGCCGCCCTCGTGTGGACCAAGCTTCTGCTGCCCAAGGACGGCTGACCCCGCCCTTCGCCTCCCTCCGTAGGGGCGCCGCGGGGATGGCCGCGCGACGCGCGGCGACGGTCGAAGCCCGGGCCCCCTCCCCCCGCGGCGCCCTCCGCTGGCTGAGGCTCGCGGCCTGGCTGGCGCCGGAGTTCGGAGATCCGCACCGCCGCCTCATTCAGTTCTACCGCACTCTCGACGACCGCTGGGCCGCCTACCATGCGTCCCGGCGGGCGGTCATCCGCTTTCCCCGCTCCGCTGACGCCTGGATGCTCGCCGGTGAGGCAGCCGAGCTGGTGTTCCGGCAGGCCGAAGCCCTGACGGCGTACGAGGAGGCGCTGGTGCTGGAAGAGCGGGCGGATGCGGGGCTGGCGGCCGCAGTGCTGTATGCGCGGGCGGGGCAACACGCGGACGCGGCGGCTCGCTTTGCCCGGGCGTACGCGGCCGGCGGCGGCATGGACGCGTTGCGGCAGAATGCGGAGTCGCTGGCCCGGGCCGGCGACACCGCCGCCTCCGAGGAGGCGATGCGACTCTTCAGGGAGCTTTCGAACCGCGCCGGTACAAGATGAAGGAGTAGCCGAGCAGGATCACCGCGGCGATGAGGTACGCCGCGATCGCATACCCGCCGGTGGGCGGCGTTCCCTCAGCCCACATGGGCGTCCCCTCCTCCAGTCTGGTATCGTTGCATCACAAATCCGACATAGAGAACGGTGAAGGTGAAGAACGAAAAGAGGAGCGTCGTGAGCATGCTTCCCGGCAGGGATGGCGCGCTCGGCTTGAGCACAATGGGCTGCGGATGCAGGGTCCGGAACATGTACACGGTGAGGTGAATAAAGGGGACCAACGCCGCCCCGAAGATGCCCAGTACCGCCGAGTACCGGGCCCGGGTTCCCGCCTCGGGGATGGCTCCCCGCAGCAGCTGATATCCGATAAAGAGGAAGAAGAGGAAGAGCGTGCTCGTAAGCCGGGCATCCCAGGTCCACCACGTCCCCCAGATCGGCTTCGCCCAGATCGGCCCGGTAGTAAGCATGACACAGGCAAACGCAGTGCCGACCTCGGCCGACGCCGCGGCAAACCGGTCGTACCGCTCGTCCTTCATCAGGAGGTACAGGATGCTCGCCAAGCCCACCAGGCTGAAGGCGAGCATGGTAGACCACGCCGCCGGCACGTGGAGATAGAAGATCTTCTGCGCTCCCCCCTGCATCCGCTCCACCGGGGTGAACCAAATGGCCCGGACGTACACTACCGCGAGGAGCAGGAGCCCCAGCAGGGTGATCCACCGGCCTCTGGTCTTGAGGGTCATTCGTCCACCGTGGCGGGAAAGAGCAGTGCCGCGAGGGGCACGAACACGATGTCGTAGGCGAGGAGCAACCTAAGCCACCCCGAGACCTCGCTCAAGGGACGCCCCGCCAGAAGCCGTGCGGTCACCTGCACGGCGCCGATCAGCGGCGGGATCAGAAAGGGCAGCAGCAACACCGGCAACATGAGCTCCGCGAACCGCACCCGGATCACCAGGGCCGACAGCAGCGTGCCGACCGCGACGAACCCGACGGTCGCAATGGCGATCACGGCGGCGAGAGGCAGGAGGACGTGAAGGATCGGGATATTGAAGAAGAGCGCGAAGAGCGGGAGCCCCACCGCCTCCACCACCCCGACAAAAACGAGGTTCGCGACGAGCTTGCCCAGATAGAGCGAGCGACGGTCGATCGGCGAGACCAGCAGGCCTTCGAGGGCCTGATTCTCGAGCTCCAGCTGAAACGCCCGGTTGAGGCTCAGCACCGCCGCAAACGTGAACGTCACCCACAGAATGCTCGGCGCCAGGTCGAGCGCCGCCACGGCCGTCGGATCGCGCCCGAAGTTGAACACCGTCAGCACCAGCGCCGTGAAGACCAGCGCGGACACGAGGCCGGTCTTGGTCCGGAGCTCGAGCGCGAGGTCCTTCCGAGCGATCACGAGGGACTCCCGTAGAAGGCCCCCCATCAGGACACCAGCTCCCGGTAGCGCGCCCCCACCTGCCCCGCGCTCCTGGCGTTTCTGGGAGCCAGCTCCACCAGCCGCCCGGCTTTCAGAATCCCGATATCCGTGGCGAGGTCGGTCCCCTCCTCCACGTTGTGTGTCACCAGGATGGTGGCGCGGCCTTCTCCGCGGCCGGCGAATTCCCGCACCAGGTTGGCCAGCTCCGAGGTCGCGACGCGGTCCAGCCCCGTGAACGGCTCGTCGAGCAGGAGCACTTTGGGGTCGTGCATCAGCGCCCGCGCGATTGCGGCCCGCTGGGTCTGGCCGCGGGAAAGCGTGCCCACCCGGCGGTCCAGGTGTTCGCGAAGATCGAGCCGGGCTGCGAGGCCGGAGGTTCGCGCGTCCAGAACCGGCGCCCGCACGCCATAGAGCGACCCCCAGAACCGGAGGTTCTCACGGACAGTGAGCTGACCGTAGAGAAGTGACTGGTGGCCGATCCAGCCGATCGCCCCGCGCCCGCCTTCGACCCCGGCGCGTCCCGCCCGGGGCACGATGAGACCCGCCAGTACCTTGAGCAACGTGGTTTTCCCCGCGCCGTTGGGTCCGAAGAGCGCGAGGGTATGTCCGGCGGGAAGCGTGAAGGTGACGTCGTCGAGGGCGGGGACCGCACCGAAGCGGTGGCGGACCCCTTCAGCCCACAGCATCGATGCGGGCAGCGAGCTCGTTCAGGTCGAAGGGCTTCACGAGGTAGCCGCTGTGCCCCAGGTCGAGGACCTTCATCAGGGGCTCCATGCTCACATACGCGGTGGTGACCACCACCGGGAGGGTCGCGTGGGTGGTGCGGATTCTTTGCAGTAGGGCGATCCCATCCGTGTCCGGCAGGCGGAGGTCGAGGATCAGGACCTGGGGGTCGAAGGACTCCAGCTGCCGGAGCGCCTCGGCGCCCGTGCGCGCGAACGCCATCTCATACCGCGATTCGAAGAACCGCGCATACGAAGAACGCAGCGCCGCTTCATCCTCGACGATGAGGACTCGGCGGCGGGAAGGAGCTTCGGCCGGCATGAGCCACAATATACCTCAACCGCCGGAGCCCGCCCCGCCTTCCAATTCAAAGAGATCGTCCAGCTTGGTCAGCACCAGCAGGAACCGCAGCTCCTCGTTGGCGCCGCGCAGTGCGACCGCCACCCGGCGCTCCGCGGCCCGGCGTTGAATCAGCATGAGCGTCCCGAGCCCGGCCGAGTCCACCGCCCGCGTGGCCGAGAGGTCGATCACCAGCCGCCCGGCACCCTCCGGGAGCTGGTCGAGCAGCTCCACGGCCGTGCGCCGGAACGCCGTGCGGCTCTCCAGGGAGAGCGCCTCCGGTGCGGCGAGCGTCTTTTCGGACGAGCGTGGGGACATCGTCAAAAGCTCCTGTAAAAAAGCTGGGCTACGGATCATGCCCGCTCTATTTGCGATAACGATGCCAGGTGAACCAAGTCCAGACAAAACAACACTTTAACAGATTCCGGTGACCTCGCTCACTCGCCCAAAACGTCGCAACCCGAGGGCGGTGGCGCAAAGTGCAAGGCGCGAGGTACGTTCGACCCCATGACCGACCGCATTGAGACCCTCCTCGACGAACAGCGCAGGTTCCCCCCGCCCTCCGGATTCAAGGCCCAGGCACAGGTCCGGGACGATTCCATCTACCGGAAGGCCAAGGCGGACCGGGAGGCGTATTGGGCCGACTGGGCAAAACAGCTCGAATGGATCAAGCCCTGGAACCGGGTGCTCGAATGGACCCCCCCGCACGCCAAGTGGTTCCTGGGTGGCAAGCTCAACGCCTCCGTGAACTGCCTGGACCGGCACGTCAAAGGCGGCAAGGGGGACAAGGTCGCTCTCCTTTGGGAAGGCGAGCCGGGAGAGGTGCGCCGCCTGACGTATGGGGATCTCCTCGAGGACGTCTGCCGCTGCGCCAACGCGCTCAAGTCGCTGGGAGTGAGAAAAGGGGACCGCGTCGCCATCTACATGCCGATGGTTCCCGAGGTGGCCGTGGCGATGCTGGCTTGCGCCCGCGTGGGGGCGGTCCACACCGTCGTCTTCGGCGGCTTCTCGTCAGAGTCCCTGCGCGACCGCATCAACGACGCCGAGGCCAAGGTCCTGATCACGGCGGACGGCGGCTACCGGCGGGGCGGCCAGGTGCCCCTCAAGCAGAACGCCGACGAGGCGATCGCCGGCACTCCATCCATTCAGCACGTCGTCGTTCTGAAGCGCACCGGACAACCGGTCAACATGAAGTCGGGCCGCGATGAATGGTGGGACGCGTTGGTCACATCGCAGTCAACCGAATGCGCGCCCGAACCGATGGACGCCGAGGATCCTCTCTACATCCTCTATACGTCGGGGACCACCGGCAAGCCGAAGGGCATTCTCCACACCACCGGGGGTTACCTCACTCACGTCTTCGCCACCACCAAGTGGGTGTTCGACCTCAAGGACTCGGATGTGTTCTGGTGCACCGCCGACGTCGGCTGGGTCACCGGACATTCGTACGTCGTGTACGGCCCCCTGGCGGTTGGCGTCACCGAGCTGATGTACGAGGGGGCTCCGGACCATCCGGCCAAGGACCGCTTCTGGGCCCTCTGCGCCAAACATGCCGTCACCGTCTTCTATACCGCGCCCACCGCCATCCGCTCATTCATGAAGTGGGGCACGGAGCTGCCGGGCAGACACGATCTCTCGAAGATCCGGCTCCTCGGCTCCGTCGGTGAGCCGATCAATCCCGAGGCCTGGATCTGGTACCACGAGAACATCGGCGGCAAGCGCTGTCCGATCGTCGATACCTGGTGGCAGACCGAGACCGGCGGCATCATGATCACGCCCCTCCCCGGCATCACTACTACGAAGCCCGGATCGGGCACGGTGGCCTTCCCCGGCATCGATGCCGTGCTGCTGGATGGGGACGGGAAAGAAGTGAAGGTCGGCGGGGGGTACCTCGCCATCACGAGTCCCTGGCCGGGCATGCTGCGGACCATCTGGGGAGACGACGAGCGCTACCGGAGTGTCTACTGGAGTCGCTGGCCCAACACCTATTTCCCGGGCGACGGCGCCAAGCGCGACGACGACGGCTACTTCTGGATCCTGGGACGGGTGGACGACGTGCTCAATGTCGCGGGACACCGGATCGGTACCATGGAGGTGGAGAGCGCGCTGGTGGACCATCCCGCGGTTGCGGAAGCCGCGGTCGTGGGACGCACCCACGAGCTCAAGGGCCAGGCGCTGGCCGCGTTCGTCACCATCAAAGAGGGCCGGGAGGCCACCGACGCGCTCCGTGACGAGCTGAAGGGTCACGTGGCGAAGAAGATCGGCGCCCTCGCCCGGCCTGACGACATCATCTACGCGGCGGACCTGCCCAAGACGCGGAGCGGGAAAATCATGCGCCGGTTGCTGAAGGACATCGCCGAAGGGCGGGCGCTGGGAGACACCACCACGCTGGCCGATCCCGCCGTGGTGCAGAAGCTCAAGACGCTCTACGAGGACAAAGAGTAAGGGGGAAGCGGGAAGAGGGACGCGGGAAGCGCGTCTATTTGCGAAGATGGTGGCGCACCGTCGTCACTACGACATTCCGTCGGAATAAGAGCGCCGTCTTGATCGCGTAGACCGTCTGATTGTGCAGGAAGGCGTGCCACCAGCGCGCCGGCACCACCTCCGGCAGCACCACGGTGAGCCAGTCGGGCTTCTCCGATTGTTCCAGCTGATCGATGTATTGCAGCAGCGGGCGGACGATGGCCCGGTAGGGCGACACCAGCACCTCCAGCGGCACCCCCGAATCCCACAGATCCCACTCGTCCTGGAGCTTCGCAACCTGCTTCGGATCCGTGGCCACCGCGACGGCCCGGATGTTGGGAGACAGGAGCAGGGCGTACGCCAGCGCGTTGGCCGTGCTCCGGGACACGCCGGCGACGGGCACCACGACGAAGTGCTTCTCCGGCCACGACGGCTGCCAGGCCTCGGTCGAGAGCTGGCGGGCGTAGAACCGGTAGTGCCGGTTGATGGCGAGGAACAGGAAGACGAGCGCCACAATCAACAGGGCCGAGATCCAGGCCCCTTCGGTGAACTTGGTGACGAGCTCGATCACCACCACCACGGCGGTGGCGAACGCGCCGAGGGACGACGCCACCAGCCGGCCCACCCGGCGTTCGCCCGCCTTGAGGGACCGGCGCACCATCCCCGCCTGCGACAGCGTGAACGAGATGAAGACGCCGACGGCGTACAAGTGGATCAGGGCGTTGGTGTTGCCCCCGAAGACCTCGAGCAGGACGCCGGCGACGAGCGCCAGCATCAGGATTCCGTTCGAGAAGACCAGGCGGTCCCCCCGGCTCGCCAGCTGCCGGGGCAGGTACCCGTCGGTCGCGAGGATCGACGCGAGCCGGGGAAAATCGGCGAACGCGGTGTTGGCCGCGAGCACGAGGATCAGGGCGGTGGAGAACTGCACTCCGAAGTACAGCGGCCCGTTGCCGAACGCCCCGTGCGCGAGCTGCGAGATGACGGTCTGGTCGCCCACCGGGACCACCCCGAACCGGTGCGCGATGATGGTCGATCCCGCGAAGAAGACGCCGAGAATCACGCCCATCCAGATCATCACGGCGGCGGCGTTCTTCGATTCGGGCTTACGGAACGCCGGAATGCCGTTCGAAATCGCCTCCACGCCGGTGAGCGCCGAGCACCCGGATGCGAAGGCCTTGACGAGGAGCCACAGCGTGACCGCGGTGCCGGTGCTCGCGGGTAACGCGGCCGCCGTGAACGTACCGAACGGGTGGACCACATCCACCAGGAGCATCACCGCGAACATGACGATGAAGAAGTACGTCGGCACCGAGAAGATCATCCCCGATTCGCGCAAGCCCCGGAGATTGCCGAGAGCCACCAGCGCGATGGCGCCGATGCCGATGGCGACCGCATGCGGCGTCGTCGCCGGGAAGGCCGACGTGATGGCCGCGACGCCCGCCGCGACCGACACGGTGACGGTGAGGGTGTAGTCGACGAGCAGGGCCGCGGCGGCCACCAGGCCGAACCCGGTGCCCAGGTTCTCCTTGGCGACGAAATACGCGCCCCCGCCCTGCGGGTACGCGAACACCGTCTGGCGGTAGCTCACGACCACGATCGCGAGGAGGAGGAGAATGAACCCCGCCACCAGAAGACCCTGGCCGACACCCGCCGCCCCGGCGGTCATCAGCACCAGGAGCATGGCCTCGGCGGCGTAGGCCACGGAGGAGAGCGCGTCGGACGACAGGACGGCGAGGCCGGTCGCTTTCGACAGCCGCTCCGACTCGAGGTGCAGCGTTTCGAGGGGGCGACCGACCAGCACGCGCTTCGCGCTGCGCCAGAGGGTCATGGAGGGTGGCTCAGGACTTCCGGAAGAAACCCGCCAGGGAGGTCACGAAGATCGCCGTGATGACGGCGGCGGACGCGAGGCACCACCGGCACCACGCGTGAATCACGAACATCTCGAGCGACGTGAGATAGAGCGTGAAGGCGAGGCCCGTCCCCGAGAGCGCCACAAGCCAGCGCGTGGGCCAACGGCGCGAGACCAGCGCGGGCTGCGAGCCCGCGACGCTCAGACCGAACAGGGCGACGTACCCGACCACGCCGTAGAACGCCACCGGAATGCCGAGCAGCCGCGCGTAGGTGGAGGCCTGCACGATCTCACAGCCGCCGGTGCCGCACTTCAACGCGCCGACGACCCCGATGGCGTGCAGCCACAAGTACGTCGCGATCGCGATCCCGACCAGCGCCAGGACCGCGACCGTTTGACGGTGCAGGCTCATTTCTTTTTCTTGGGGTGTGCGGCGATGATGCTGTCCGCGATATGCTGGAAGCGGTCCGACGAACGGTCGGTACCCGCCACTTCCTTCCCGTCGATGAAGAACGTGGGCGTGCCCCCGACCCCCAGCGCGTCACCCCGGTTCACCGAAGCCTGGATCCGCCCGGCGTAGCGGTCGGCGGAGACGCACGCGTCCCAGGTCGTCGGGTTGACCCCGACTCCCTGCGCCAGCCCCCGGAACACCGAGGTCGGGTTGCTGCTCTGCAGGGCCCAGTCGTGATGGTCGAACATCGCATCGATCATGTCCCACGTCTTCCCCTGCTCCGAGGCGCAGGCCACCGAGTTGGCGGCGAGGTGGGACCAGCGGTGCGTCGTCGGCGGCAGGGGGTAGTCGCGCAGGATCCACTGCACCTTACCGGTCTTGATGAGCTGGTCCCGGATGGTGGGGAACTGGACGGTCGCGAACAACGCACAGATCGGGCACTCGTAGTCGGCGAATTCCACGATCTTCACGGGTGCCGAATCGGACCCGAGGATGTACCCGGGGAAGGCGCTGTCCTGCGGGCTCACCGGCGCGTTGGACGCCGAGGACCCGGGAACGGCGCCGGACGGCTGCTGGTTGGCCGAGTAGATGAGGAACGCGATAGCCGCAATGGCCACGACCGCCAGAAGCCCGTAGAACCGCTTCAATCCGACCTCCGCCAGGGTTGATCGTCCTCGTCGTCCGGCGTGTCGAACCGGAGCTCGGAAAACCGCCGCTCCGCTTCCTCCACAATCCGCCGGCTCTCGGCCACTTCCGGGGTGTCGTAGGTGGACCGGACTTCGTAATGAAACAGCTCGCTCCGGGCATTCCCGAGGAGCTCCTGCAGCTCCGGGGCCGACTCCAGGAGGCGCCCCGTGCGGTCCAGCTCCGCAATCCGTGCCGCCAAGGCCCGCAGGAGGGCCGCCAGGCGTTCCGCCCGCTCAGGGCCGTAGGTCTCGTCGTGATCGGACATCCCTGGGGATTATACACTCCTGGGGGTCAGGGCGGGGTTCCGGTTTGCTTCGTCCTGCTCCCTTCATTAGATTGCCGCCGCTGTTGACAGCCCTGACCCCGAGAGGAGCAGCCCCGAATGGCCAAGTCTCGTACCGACACCCGGAAAGCCCCCCCGACCCCGACGAGCTTTGATCAGGCTCGTGACGAACTGTTCTCCCACATCCTCCGCTGCGGCGTTCTCGAAGCCACTTCTGAGCATCAGAAGGAGTGGTTCGACGACACCATGCTGTATCTTGGTGATCGTTACGGGGACCTGAGCGAGGAAGAGATGACGCAGTTGCGCGTCCTGGGCGAGCGGTATTGCAAGCCGGTGGTTGCCCGTGCGGCGACTGCCGTCGCGAGTACCTGAGCAACACGTAGCGGGTGTTGTCGGGGCGCCCTCCTCGGGCGCCCTTTTTATTGCGTCTACTGACCCTGGCGCCACCACGACGGGAACCGGCGCCATCGGATTCCCAGTGCCAGCCGGGCGCCGCCGGATGCGCCGCCTTCCACATACCAGCCGAAGGGATTGCCCTCCGCCCCCTCCACCCCCGCGGTGAGGGTCAGCGCGCCGAAGGCGTGCCGCGAGTCGACCATGAGGCAGGAGACCCCCATCCCCACGTACGGAGAGACTCCGTTCCGCGCCGCCGGCAGTATGAGAAACTGCGCTTCGCCTCCCACGTGTCCCGCGGGGCGACCCTCGCGAGTCCCGGCACCGACCACCGCGAGGAACCGGACCTGCCCTTGAGGCCTGAGACCGACGCTAGCGTCGACGCCGTAGTACGCGCGGCGGCCCCACAGCGCGGCGGCTCCGAGACCCGTCTCCGTGGCGGAAGGACCCTGCGCGCGAGCGACGGCCGTCCCGCAGGCGCTCAGCGCGAGGAGCTTACTCCACCACGATATCGTACGTCACCGGGATATCGGGATTGAGCGAGGTGATGACCGAGCAGTACTTCTCGATCGACAGGTCGAGGGCCCGGCGCACCTTGTCTTCGTCGGCTCCGGCTCCCTTCACCCGCACATGCAGGACCATCGCCGTGACCCGCCGGGGCTCCGTCTCGCGGCGCGTGCCCGTCAGCCGGATCTCGAGCGTGGTGAGCTCCACCCGCATCTTTTTCAGGATGATGACGACGTCCGACGCCGTGCAGGACGCCGCGGCCACCAGCAGCGCCTCCACCGGCGAGGTCGCAACTTTGGTGTCACCGTCCACCAGCGTGGGCTTCCCCGAATTACCCGTCCCTTCGAAGACCAGTCCCTCCCCGAGCCAGCGGAGGGCGATGGTCGATTCCGGTGCGGCCACTCACCCTCCCCGGCGCGTGGTGAGACCGATGTAGAACCGGTGACGGCGCAGCGCATCCATGCCGTGATACTCGAGGAGCCAGTTGAAGGACGAGCGGTAATGCAGCTCGAAACCGAGCACCATGTTTACCCAGACGTTGGGGCAAGACGGATCAGTGCCGCAGGCCTGATGGCCGGCGAGCGACAGGCCGGCCCCGACGTACGGGATCGCGGTCTGATTGTCGTCGGTGAACCGCCAGAGCGCTTCGAGGCTCCCGACATATGTATTGCCGCCGTTGAAGACCCCGATCTCCGCCGACGGCCGGATGCGGACCTGCGGCGCGAAGAGATCGCCCACGTCCAGCGTGGTGCCGAAGACCATTTGCCCGCCGTGCGTTACATCCGCGCCGCCGCGGACGCCGAATCCGAAGAGCCCGATGCGGGTGCCGGTGGAGGGCGTGGACGCGCCTGCGGGGGGCGTGAACTGCTGCGCGACGCCGGTCGCGGGCAGGACGGCCAGCAGCATGATGAGCTTCAATCGAGTCAAGTATTCTCCGGGCTAGGGGCGCAGGGCCCGACCGTAGTCCCACAACGCGTACACCGAAACGGCCGCGGTGGCCCAGGCGAGGGGGCGCACCAGGGGGGACTCCGCGACGAACGCCACCAGCGTGAGGATCTGCCCCACCGTCACCGCTTTCCCGCCTGCGCGCGCCGGCAACGGTACGGGGCGGCCGGACAGCCACACGGTCAGCCCGCCGAGCGCGGCCACGAGGTCCCGCAGCAACACGGCCAGGATCTCCCACCACACCAGGAGCCCGCTCCGCCATAGCGTCAGGAACGCCGACGCCATGAAGAGCTTGTCGGCGACGGGATCGAGTACCGTGCCCGCCCGCGAGCCGCCGAACCGCCGGGCCAGAATCCCGTCGAAGAAATCGGATGCTGCCGCCACTCCGATGATCGCCAGCCGCGCCGGCACCGCGGCCACCAGTGGAAACGCCACTGCCAGCGGAAGACGCAGCGCTGTCAGCGCATCCGCAGGGGTAAACCACGGTTTCACTTGCCCGTCCATACGCCCCCGGGTACCTTGACCCTGTGGACCTCAATCTGTTGAAACACGCGGCCATCTTCCAAGACCTCGACGAGGGCGAGCTCGCGCGGGTGTCGGAGGTGTGCCGGGAGCAGAAGTTCACCGTGGGCCAGTACATCTTCAAGGAAGGTGAGCCCGGGAACCGCCTGTTCATCATCGCCGAAGGGGAGGTTCGCATTTCGCGGACCATCCCGGGGTCCGGGGAAGAAGCTCTCGCCGTTCTGAAGCCGGGGGCGAACTTCGGTGAAATGGCGATCTTCGACCGTTCGGAGCGGTCCACCGACGCGATCGCCAACATCTCGTGCACCCTCATCACGATTTCCCGCTCCGATTTCGAGCTCCTGGTCGATTTCAACCGCGACATCGCGTACAAGGTCCTCTGGTCGGTGGTGCGCCTCCTCTGCGCCCGCCTGCGGGCGACGAACGACAACCTCCGTTCGTTCCTCGCGATGTCGATGTTCTAGGAGGCTCCCCTGAAACTTTCCGTCCGTGCCGGACTGGCCCTGACCTTCACGGCCGCCCTCGGGGCGTGCTCGCATAACGACAGCAACGGGCCCGTCCCATACCTGGTCGTCCAGCCCCTCGTGGATTCCCTGTACACCGGGGACACCGCGGCGGCTCTCACCGCGACTTACTACAACGCCAACGGGTCCCCCGGATCCGGCGGCAACCAGCGCTGGACCAGCTCCGACTCTACCGTAGTGAAGGTAAACCAGGCCACCGGCGTGCTGGTCGCCGTCGCTCCCGGCAACGCCGTCCTGAGCGTCAGCCAGAGCGGCGTCACCGGCGCGGCGCTGGTGGTGGTGACCGATACCCTCGGTGTGACGCTGCTCCAGCCGCAGATCGAGATGCTCCCGCAGGACACATTCATCCCGCCCATCTCCATCCGTATCCGGACAGGTGTCGCCCCCGCGGCCTGGTTCACTGCGTCACCCAACGGGTACTTCACCATCGACTCGGCCACCGGCCGGATCGTGACGACGGGAACGGGAGCGCCTTCTCCCTACCAGGTCAACCTGGGCCCGCTTTCCGACGCCGGCACCATCGAGGTGGTCAGCATGGGAGACACCACGGGTGGCGCCAGTGCCTACACGGTCAACGGCAGCGTCTCGGCCAAGCGCAGTGCCACCGTGCGCGCGACGAATTATTCCCGCACCGGCGGCACGCTCACCTTCCTGCTCACGTTCAAGGTAGCGGTCGGGAACGTCACTACCGAGATCGTGAACATTCTGAGTCAGACCGCCGTGACCAGCCTCGATAGTCTGAGCATCGATTCGGTGTCGGTTTCGGAGGCGCAGAACAATTCGTTCCTGTGCTCTCCGCCGCGGTCGGCAGCCGCCTGGTCCTCCACGTCCCAGGGGACGCCGATCCTCGCCGTCTCGCGCGCGGGGGGCTACGTCAAGATCCGGAAACTGATCTCCGTGACCGGCGGCTCCGCGATTTCGGGGTCATTCTTCTTCCTGGGACAGCGCGCCGACTACTACACCCATCCGTCGGGCCTGCTGGCCATCCAGGGCAACTTCGTGGCGCCGTTGATCACGACCACGACTACCTGTCACTGAGGCACCCATGAACCGGTTCACGCCGTATGCCGCCGTGGTCCTGCGCGTCGCCGTGGGTCTGGTCTTCCTGCATCATGGACTGATGAAGCTGCACCT
>DATBBZ010000133.1:0-16207 GCA_036270745.1 Gemmatimonadales bacterium
GCGCCGTCCGGGGTGGGAGACTGCCCGATCACCGTCCCAATCCCCGTGGTGCCCTCAAGATCCGCAGAGGCGACCTCCGGCGCATTGCCACGCCCACATCCGCCTCGTATGATCCTGTCGCCGATGCCCAGGACATCGCCAGACTCCGGAGAAAGACATGACCCGGAAATGCTGGACGAAGTCCCTCGGCGAACGCGGGACGCGGGTGCGGTTGTATGAAGACCGCGCTGGCGGACCCATCATGCGGTCGGTCTTCATCAACGGAAGGGAGGTTCGGAAGAGTCTCGGACACCGGGACAGGGAAAGGGCGATTCGGCAGGCCTACGAGCTCCTGACGGCGCTCCTGGCCAACGAACACGCCCTGGAGGTGCACAGCCTCACGCTCGGACTCTTATCGGACCTGTATCTCGAGAGCCCGGCGCACATGGGCAAGAAGGCGCGAAGCCAGTGTGATGAAGGTCGAACCCTGAAGCGCGTGGTGGCGTGGTTCGGCCCGACGCGGCGTGTGGAGACCCTCTCCGATTCCGATGTCCGACGATACACCATGGCTCGGCGCCAGGGGCTGCCATCGCCCCACGGAGCCGAGGCCGGCCGCCCGGTGGGCGACCGGACGATCGGGGCAGACTTGGAGTTGCTGCTGCGGGCACTCCGGTGGGCCGCGCGGGAACGAACGACGACGGGGGAGCGGCTGTTGAAGGAAAATCCTCTGGTTGGCGTGCGGTTACCGAGCGAGAAGAACCCCAAACGGCCGGTGATGCAGCACGACGAGTATCTGAAGCTGCTCGCAGTGGCGGAGCGAATACACCCGCTCCTGCAGCTCGCCCTGATCGTGGCGGAAGGAACGGGTAGACGCCTCTCCGCCTGGCGGAACTTGTTCTGGGACGACGTCGACTTCGACGCCGGAGCAATCCGCTGGCGCGCGGCACACGACAAGAAGGGGTACGAGCAGGTGGTGCCCATGAGCGGGGACGTGAAGGAGGCGCTCATGGCGGCACGGCGGGCGCAACAGACGATCGGCAACACGCCGGTCTTCCCCGCCCCGCGGAATCCGACCCGATCCTCTGGTCGGCACCTGCTCGACGACTGGCTCCGGAAGGCTTATGAGCTGGCCGGCCTCACGCGCCAACCTGGCGCGATGTGGCACTCCATGCGCCGGAAGTGGGCGACGGAGCGGAAGGGCTACCCGATCAAAGACGTGACGTTTGCCGGCGGGTGGCGGACTGAGCGGACCGTACTCAGCTCCTACCAGCAGGCGGACGCGGAAACCGTACGACAAGTGGTGCTGCACCCAACGCACCGGGTGGTGAGTCGGTAACTGCACAAGAAACTCACAGCATTACTCACAGCACCGCTGGGGGACGAAAAAGGCCCGATCGCGCAACTGTCGACCGGGCCGACGCTTCGAGGCATGGAGCGGAGGGGGATCGAACCCCTGACCCCCTGGTTGCAAACCAGGTGCTCTCCCAGCTGAGCTACCGCCCCGAACGACCAGTAAGATAGTGAGCAGGTGGTAGGTGGGTAGGACAAGCACGGCTAGACGCACAGACGCGTAGTGGGGAGCAGGTGGCAGTGCGCAGGACTTGCCTGCCACCGACTCCTACTCCCCACTAGGCGCCTCAGCGACCGGGCGCCTGCCTTCACCCGAGCCGTCTGCCCCTTATCGCCTGATGACGCCCATGATGTGCCCGGTCGGACTGAGGACATACACGGGTCCGTGGAGAACGTCGTTCTCCAGATGAATCGGCGTCGAGCCGCCCGACGCCCGCAAGGAGAACGTCTGCGAGTACGAATCCGCGGCCGCATAGTTGACGGTGTACCCTTCGTCACCCATCGCCGCGATCGTCACCACGCTGAGCGGATTGGGGACGCCGCCGTTCAGAAAGCCCGTCATCAGCTCGGTATGGAACACGCTCTCCCGCCAGTGGCCGTCCGCCGTGCCCGGTCCCCCAGTATTCTCGACGGGCACCGCGGCACCACCCGTGTAGTTCACTCCGCCTATGCCATTGAACGCCGTGATCGCCTGCGGCCCGACGAAGTGGGGATCGAGGCCGCCGCTCGCGGCCGGACCCACGAGGAGATTGAGGTCCTGCGAATCCCACAGGGTGCCGTACCCGAGCACGTGGCCCATCTCGTGGGTCATGACCTCACCGAATTCACCGGCGGTTTCGAGTGCCCCGATGTCGGCGGTGTCGAGCTGGATGATCCCGACTAGCGGCAGCAGCCCGGTGCTCCGGATGAAGCAGGGGCCCGCCTGGCCCAGAATCTTCCCGGGACCGTCGATGGAATCGAGCTCCACGAAGATCAGCACGCCGGCGACCGTCTGATTGATCGCCGGGGTCTTGGAGCTGAAGCACGAGCCGGCCGGCGCCGACACCGGGACCGACGTGAGCGCCCCGTAGATGATCCGCGTCCACTTGGCCACGGCGCTGTCCACCACCGCCTGGCGGCTAGGGCTGACCGGAACGACGTATTGGATGTCGATCGTGTATTGCGCTGCCTGTCCCGTCGCGGTGAACGTCGCCGGGTTGTTGCTGATGCCGCTCGGGCCGGCGGTGGCCGTGACCGAGTTGGCCCCGTCGGAGACCGACCACGAGCCCACGGTGGCGATACCGCTCGCGTCGGTGGTCGGCGTGGCGGACGTGAGCGATCCGGTCCCGGACGCGATGGCGAACGTGACACTCACGCCCGACACCGGGAACCCCGAGGCGTCCTTCACGACCACCGAGGGCGGGAAGTTCACGGCATAGTTATCGAGCCCCGTCTGGGATGAGACCGAGACCCGCGCCATTTGCGTCGGCGATCCCGCCGTCGCCCCGGTAGCGGTAAAGGTCACCGGAGCCGCGGGCGACCGGGTGGCCGAAACCGTCTGGGCCCCCACCGTCGAGCCCAGCTTCCACGAAATGGACGTGGTGCCCCCCGCGCTGGTCGGCGCGGGAGTCCCCACCAGCGATCCACCCCCACTTACGACCCCAAAGCTCACCGTCTGCCCCGAGACGCCGGTCCCACCCGAGTCCGCGACCTTGACGGTCAACGCCAACGGCAGCACCGCATTCACCGCGTAGGTCTGGGCGTCACCGCCGGTCTTGATGACCTGCACCGCCACCTGGCTCACCGTCACCGGAATGCTGTCGGCCACCGTCCCGCTCGTCGCCACGATCTTGGCCGAGCCGTTCCCCTGGGCGGTGACCAAGCCACCACCCGACACCAGCGCGACCGCGACGTTCGTGGAGCTCCACACCACCGAGGCTCCGGTGATGGGGTGGCCGGATTGATCCGTCACGCTCGCAGTCAACTGATGGGTCGAGTTCAGGGAGCCGAACGCCAGGATGCTGGGGGTGATTGAAACCCCGCCCACGTTGTTGTTCGGCTGGGTCGGCGACTTGCTGCAGCTGCCGGCGGCCAGCGCGCACAAAGCGACCAGCGTGCCCCGTGAAAACGATAGAACGCGGATGCCCATATCCGTCACCTATGAATGAAGGGTTGTCGAAGAACCATATGGCGCAGACTCCGCTCCCGGCGCACATTGAGGCAGCGGTTCGCCGTCGCCTGATCCGTCTGCAGCAGTGGAGGGCCCATGATCAGCGATCTCGCCGCCAAGACCAGCGTCTGGTTCGCCCGCCCCGCCGGTTATCTCCTCGGCGCCGCGGAAGCGCGCCTCCTCGAAGCCATCGAGAAGGCCGGATCCATCAAAGAAGGCGCCGAAGCCGCGGCCATGAGCTACCGCACGGCCTGGGCCCGCGTGCGCGAAATGGAGCGCGTGCTCGGCCGCCCAGTGGTCCACTCGCGGGCCGGCGGGCCGGGGGGCGGCGCCACCACCCTCACTGACGACGCCCGCGGCCTCGTCTCGCTCTTTCACGAGCTCGACACCCGGGTCACCGAACACGCCCGCCGCGAATTCGTCCGCGCCATTGAACCTAAGCCCTGAAGCGTCCCGCCGTCACTTCGCCACGAGCGGCACGTAGCTGACGAGGGACCGGAGCGAGTAATCGGACGAGCTCGCGGCCTGATTGATCGAGACGATGTACTGGTCGCTCACGTTCACGTCCGGAACGGCGAAGCTGAGAATCACACCGTTCTTGATGGTGCCCGTCAACAGCACTTTGCTCGTGTTGCCGCTGAAGTCGGTGGACCAGAGGGTATCCCCCGCTCCCGCTACGACGTTGGTCACCGGATTCGGCCCCGTAAGCGTGAAGAGGATGGCACCATCAAGCCCGCTGTTCGGGCTCTGAAGCTGAACGGAGAGGGTGCCCGGCTGGGGACCCGTCGGGCTCTTGGAGCACGCGATCATCGCCACCACGGCGGCGAGGACCAGGCGCGAGGAGAGGCGCGTCATGGCCGGCCTCCCTTCATCGCTACCGTTCGTGCTGCAGGTGTGGGCGCCGACGGCGGGACGGGGTGCGTGAGCCGCACCCACGCCAGGAAGTCTCCGACGTCCCCAAGCACGCTGTTCTTGTTGCCGATCTGATCGAGATAACCCCGTTGGGCGAGCGACAGCGGACTCGAGCCGAACAGGACCTGCTGGCGCACGTCCAACAGGCTCAGGGGCGCCGAGAACGCGGCATGGAGATTGTACGGTTTGGTCAACGTGAGCAGGAGCGTGCTGTCCACCGTCGTGGTGTCCCCCGTCCACCCCAGGAAGAACGATCCGGCGTGCGGGTGGGCCGCGAACGACACCGTCGTTCCCGGCGTCATGTAGGCGCCCGCCAGCGCGCTGTCCCGGTCGCTCGTGACGCTCCCCGCGGTGTCGAAGGTGATCTTGGTCCGGAGCGAACGATCGAGGAGCGCCGACACCGAATCGGTCAGACCGCTGATCGTGATGCTGTGGGAGAGCGCGCCGGCATCGGACCAGGACTGGAAGACGTACCGGACGAGGGAGTCGCCCCGCACCTGCGTGTCCGTGACTGCGATGGTGTGGGTCGACCCACTGTCGAGCAGTACCTGAATCCGGTGGTGCGCCACGCCGTCCAGCTGGATGACCGCGCCGGTATCGCTCGACGTGATCGTCGTAATCGTCGCGAAGCGCAGCGCGAATGACATGGCCCCGCCAGGCGTTACCTGTTTGATCGAATCGACCGTGAAGCCGACGAACGCCCCGTTTGCGTTCATGACGGCTTTCGGGAATCCGTACGAGGTGGTGTTCGTCACTCCGGGAAAGGGATCCCCCGCATCGCCACGATTCGAAGTGGCACTGCCAGGCGAGGCATCCAGGTTGCCAGCGCCGTCCGCCTGCATCAGGGCCACGCCGTGGATCGACCCCGGGCCCCCGATGTTCACGCAGTTGCTGTTAAGGTTGGCGCAGGCCGCCACGAGCTCGGAGTCGATGTGCCAGATCAGCATGCCGCCGCCGCACGTGGGGGCAGCGCCGCTTACCACACAGTGAATCCGGATCATCGCGGTGTCCGCGTCCACTGCCTGCCGGTTCTCAAGCAGGAAGTATTCCCCTCGAGGGTTGGGGCCACGCGGGTGGACCAGAAAGGCGGTATCGGACGTGGGCGCGGCTCCGAACGCGTGATGCCCCCCCGACGTCAGAGGCACCACGGTAACCCAGCCCAGCTGGTTGAGAGACCAGACATCCATCCGGCTCGGGCTGTAGGGGGCCGTGTAGTTGCCGCTCCCCATGAGGCTCCACTCCCCGGCGCCCTCGGACAGCTGCTGGATGTCGTACAGGTCAGGGAGTCCGAATGCATGCCCGGTCTCGTGCGTGGCGGTGCCGATGGGCATGATGCTCGACGAGTCGCAGGCCAACGCGCCACCGACGCCGCTCTGCAGGGTGTAGTTGAAGATCTTGAGAAACTGGCCCGCATGGCCAGGCCACGGTGTCTTGGTGGTATAGAACGGATTGAGGAAGAAGCGGTGCGACCAGAGGTGATTGGCCGGGACCCCCTGGGGGCCGCAGGCACCGTCCATCGATGGCTGAACGAAGATGACCAGGTTCAATTCCCCGGTGGCGGGATCGTAGTCGTAGATGGACCAATCCGGGTGGACAATGCTGTCGACTTTTCGGAGTGACTCGGTCAACCCGGTTTGCATGTGTGCGATGGCGGTTCCGCTGAACAGTCCGTTGCACATGTGCCCACCGAATGGGCTCCCACTGCACGAACCGGGCGCTCCAGCGTAGTAATTCTCGCCCGAATCGAGTGTCACGTACCCGAGGGCGTTCCCCTGAATACTGAGGAGGCCGTTCGACATTTGCTCATAGAACGTGCGCTCGGTGTACGGATTGCCGCCTGGGGGAGTGGAGCCGAACAGGACCGACGTGTAGTTCGAAGTGTCCCGGCCCGCCGCCCCCCCTGGCAAGCTTCCGCCGGCAAACTGGAACAGGACCGCCGGAATGTGCACAGTCCCCGAGACTGCCGCGGAGCTGGGCACTGGGCTGCCCGCCCTCACCGGCGCGTTCAGCTCCGCGAATCGCCCCCGTGCGAGCAGAGCCGCCCGCGCTGCAGCGACCTGACGCGCCCACTTGCGGAAGGCGCCGTCGGGGCGGAAGTCGAACCCCGGAATCTCCCACCGTGGAGTCATGCGTGACTGGGCCCGGGACGCGCCGGGCAGACAGAGTGACACCGCGCACACGATCCAACCCGCACGACGAAGACGCATCTCGGAACGCCTCCTGGAGACTCTTATGGTAGGCCGGCGGCCGGCCTGTCGGCTGTGGGGTCCCTCACTGACCGCCGGGCCAGAACCAACAGAACCCAGCCCGCGAGCATGAAGAACACCACACCACCAACCACCTTGATTTCGAACCCCAGCGGACTCCCGACGGCCGGTGGGACCAGTGATACACCAATCGACAGCAGAACGGCTACCATCCCTACCCAGCCTGCCAGCAAGCCCACCACGCCCCGATCACGCCGCAAGCGGAGATAGGCGGCGAAGATGTACAGATAAGGAATGAAGAACAGGATGATCGTCGTGCTGGTGAGGATGACGTACGCATCCCGCACCCTCGTCCCGCTCAGTCCGGCGATAATGAAGATGGTCGCTAATGCCCCCTGGAACAGCAGGGCAATGTGCGGAGTTCGCCAAGTCGGATGAACCCGCGCGAACGCGGCCGGCAGCGCCCGGTCGATGCCGGCGGCATAGGGGAGCCGGGCCGACCCCGTCAGCCACGCCCCGACGCCACCGATGTTGGAAATCACGAGCACCACGGCGAAGAACGCGGCGGCCGGGGCCAATCCCGGGACCCCGAGGCGGTTCACCAGCGCCTCCACCGCCTGCGGCATGCCATTGGTGATCGAGATCGTGCTGGTCGGCAGCGCTACCAGCATGGCCAGTGTTCCTAGCACGTAGATCGCCACGATGACGGCTCCGGAGACCACCACGCCGCGCCGCAAGGTGGCCACCGGGTCCTTGATCTCTTCACCAAGCGAAGGAGCCAACTCGAGCCCTGCGAACGCGAACGTCATCGTCGCGAAGAAATTCACCAGCCCGAAGTCGAAGTGCTCCGGGACCAGCTGCCGCGCCGAGAAGTTCGTAGCGCTCCCCTTGCTGACCAGGGCCCAACCGGCGAGCCCCACGAACAGGAGCGCCGGGAGGTACGTGGCATACCCGCCGATGTTCTGCAGCCACTTCCCGATGCGCAGCCCGACCACATTCAACCCGATCGCGATCCAGAGGCCTCCCAGCGCCAATCCCCCGACGAACCAGGGGTTGTCCCCCCAGTGCACGCCGCGCGGACCCGCGGCGTAGGCGGCGATAGCTCCGGTGGCAACCAGCAGGGACGGATAGTAGAAGAGGTTATTGACCCAGTACCCCCACCCCGCCACGAATCCGTGCGTCGGACCGAACGCCCGGCAGACCCAGCGGTACATGCCGCCCGAACGAGGCTCCAAATCCGTCAGCTCGCGGACCACGCGCGCCGACGGCAGAAAGAAAATCAGCATCGCCAGGAGCCAGAGCAGTAGACTCGCCGGGCCGAACTGACTGGCGGTGGTCAGCCAGCGGAGGCCGACGATGGCGGTGACGTTGAAGAGCACGACGTCCCGGAGCCGCATGACCCGCGGCAGGGAGGGAGACGAGACGTCCGGCTCGCTCACGGATGCACCGTCACGGTGGCCCAACTGACCGCCGACCCCAGGGCCGCACCTGCGATCACGTCTGTCGGAAAATGCTTGGCAGCGGCCACCCGCAGCGTGCCCACGACCGCGGCCGCCGCGAACAGGATTACGGCGTTGCGGGTGGCGTGCGGGAGCCGGCGGCGATGCGCGATGACGGTGTAGGCGGTGGCCGCGGCGAACGCGAGCTCCGCATGGCCCGAGGGAAACGACTCACGGTTGTCCCGAATGTTCGCAGCCTCCGGGGCGGCGCTGGTGTACAGGATGGGTCGACTGCGGTGCACCGTGACCTTCAGCCATTGGTCGGCCACCGCAGCCCAGGTGATCGCGTCGGCGAACACCACCGCGTTGCCGAACGCCTCCCGCCGGGACTGCCCCCACACGGTCCCGAGGCCTGCCGCGCCGCCCGCGGCGAGTAGCAGCAACGTGGAGGCGCGGTCCGCTGCCTGATCAGGCCGGTGGATCGCGATACGATCGATGCCCCACACCGATTGAGGATCGCAGGGCGCGCACGGCGCGGTGCCGGACGGCAGATGCAGCGCGATCGGGAGCAGGGCCAGCACCCCCCCGGCGCCGATGGCGGCGGCGTCCGGCCAGCCGGTGTGGAAGGGCTCGCCTTGCGCCCGGAGGAAACCCGGGAGCGTGAGGGCGGTCAGTGCGATGAGGAACGGCGCGCGGCGAAACACAATCGATGGAACTTACGTCGTGGGTGCCGACGCGTGCTAACTCGTGAAGGCGTGTGACCTTGCGCAACGCCCGTCACCGGGCTAATCTGTACCCGCCTTTCCTCCTACTACCTGACGAGGCCCTGTGGGAAGCCAAACCCTCCAGCACGCCGCGTTGTTCGACAAGTGCAAGTCCTTCACCCGCGCGCGGGAAGTCCAGGCCGCGGGCCTGTATCCCTATTTCAAGCCGATCTCCCACTCCGAAGACACGACGGTCGTGATCGAGGGGAAGCCGCGGATCATGATGGGCTCCAACAACTACTTGGGGCTCACCCATCATCCCGAGGTCCTCGCAGCGGCCAAGAGTGCATTGGAGCGGTACGGCTCGGGGTGCACCGGCTCGCGGTTTCTGAACGGCACCCTCGATCTGCATGAGCGGCTGGAAGTCGAACTCGCTGAGTTCTTCGGCAAAGAGTCTTGCCTGGTCTTCTCCACCGGCTATCAAGCGAACCTGGGGCTCATTTCCGGGCTCGTCGGTCGGGGAGACATGGTCTTCCTCGACAAGCTCGACCACGCGTCGATCGTCGACGGGGCCAAGATGTCCCAGGGCGAGACCGTCCGCTTCAACCACGGCGATCTCGGAAGCCTTGAACGCAAGCTGCAGCGGGCCCCTGAGGGCACTGGGACCATGGTCATCGTGGACGGTGTGTACTCCATGGAAGGGGACATCGCCGACCTCCCCAATCTGCTCAAGGTGACCCAGAAATACGGCGCGGCGCTGGCGGTGGATGACGCGCACTCGGTCGGCGTGCTCGGCCCCAAGGGGGACGGCACAGCGGCGCACCACGGCGTCATCGACGAAGTCGACCTCATCGTCGGGACCTTCTCGAAGTCGCTGGCCTCGATCGTCGGCTTCGCGGCCGGCACCGACTCGGTGATCCACTATCTCCGGCATCACGCGCGGCCCATGATCTTTACCGCCGCACTGCCCCCGGCCAACACCGCCGGCGTGCTGGCGGCTCTGCACGTCCTCCAGCACGAGCCGGACCGGCGTACGCAGCTCTGGAAGAACACCCGGCACCTGCAGGAAGGCCTCCGGAACCTGGGCTTCGACATCGGGCCCACCGAGACGCCGATCGTGCCCGTGCTCATCGGCCCCCTCGAAAAGACCTTCCTCTTTTGGCGGAAGCTCTTCGACGCCGGGGTGTTCACCAACCCGGTGGTCCCGCCCGCGGTGCCGCCCTCCCAGTGCCGGCTGCGCACCAGCCTCATGGCGACCCACACCCCCGAACAGATCGACAAGGCCCTCGGCATCTTCGCCGAGCTCGGGAAAGAGCTGGGAGTCATTTGAGTCCGGTTCGGGTCGCGCCCGTGAACGACGGGCGCGACTTCGACCGGTTTGTTGCCTTCCCGTACGATCTCTATAAGGGCGACCCGCTCTGGGTGCCCCAGCTCCGGATGGACGTCCGGACGCTCCTCTCCAAAGAAAAAAATCCCTTCTTTCAGCACGCCGAGGCCGAGTATTTCCTGGCCTGGAACGGCGACCAGGTCGTCGGGCGCATCGCCGCGATCAAGAACGACGCCCACAACAAAGAACATGGTGACAAGGTGGGGTTTTACGGCTTCTTCGAGTGCGTCAGCGACCAGGCCGTCGCCGACGCGCTCTTCGACGCGGCGGGCGCCTGGGTGAAGGGCAAGGGCCTGGACACCCTGCGCGGCCCCATGAGTCCGTCCGTCAACGACGAGTGCGGCCTCCTGGTAGACGGCTTCGACACGCCGCCCACCCTCATGATGCCGCACAACCACCGCGACTATGTCGCCCTGACGGAGAAGGCCGGGTTCCACAAGGCGAAGGACCTGCTGGTGTACGAAAGCACCACCACCAAGCCTCCCGAGCGGATCATGCGGGCGGCCGAGGTCGTCGCCAAGCGCAAGGGGATCACCCTCCGCGGCTTCAACATGAAGCGCTTCAAGGACGAAGTGGAGATCATCAAGAGGCTGTACAACGAAGCCTGGGAAAAGAATTGGGGCTTCGTGCCGATGACCGATGCCGAGATCGACCACCTGGCCAAGCAGCTGAAGCCGGTGGTGGTGCCCGACCTCATCTGCTTCGCCGAGCGCGAAGGAACGATCATCGGCTTCGCGGTGGCGCTCCCCGACATGAATGTGGCGCTCAAGACCAATCCCTCGGGCGGCCTGTTCCCCGGCATCCTCAAGATCCTCTGGGCGGCCCGGAAGATCTCCCGCGTCCGCATCCTGCTCCTCGGCGCACTGCCGGAATATCGTGGGATGGGGGTCGACGCCCTCATGTACCATTGGATCTGGACCAAGGGCACCGCCAAGGGCTATAACTGGGGCGAGGGTGGCTGGATCCTGGAAGACAATCCCGCGATGAACAACGGCCTGCTGCACCTCGGGTTCCGCGTCTACAAGACCTACCGGATTTACGATCGCAAGCTGTGAACACGTTCGTGACGGGGGGTACCGGATTCGTCGGTGCTCACCTCGTGCAGGCGCTTCGTGCCCGCGGCGACCGCGTCGCCGCGCTCGTTCGCTCCCCCGCCAAAGCACAGGCCCTCGACTGGACTGAAGTCCGCATCGTGCGGGGCGACCTGCACGACCCCAAGGCGCTCGCCGACGGATGCGCCGACGCCGACGTCGTCTACCACGTCGCGGGCCTCATCGCCGCCCGGAATTACGACGAGTTTCTGGCCGCCAATCGCGACGGCACCCGGCGCGTCCAGGAGGCTGCGGAAGCCGCGCCCCGGCGGCCCCGCCTGGTGCTGGTGTCGTCGCGAGCCGTCGGGGGCCCGAATCCGAGAGGTGCGCCCGCCGAGGAGTCGGCGCCGCCGGCGCCCGTCACCGACTATGGGCGGAGCAAGCTGGCCGCAGAGGAAGTCGTGCGCGCCGGGCGCGGGCCCTGGACCATCGTGCGCCCGCCGGTCGTCTACGGAGAGCGGGATACGGAGACGTTGAAACTCTTTCGGCTCGCGAAGGCAGGGATCGGAGCGGTCTTCGGTGACGGAGGGCAGGAACTGTCGGTCATACACGCCAGGGACCTGGCGCGGGCGCTGATCGCTGCCGGGACACACGCGAAGGCGGTGGGTCAGACCTACTACGCCTGCCACCCGGACGTGCACACCAGCCGGTCCCTGGTGCTGGCCATCGGAGGGGCGGTGGGCAAGATTCCCGTCGTTCTGCCCGTGCCGGGACCGGTCGCCACCGCTCTCTTGTGGAGCGTCGGGTCCCTCGCAACGCTGTTCGGCAGGGCGACGATCCTGACGGCGGACAAAGCCCACGAATTCCTGGCCTCTGCCTGGACCTGCCGCGCCGACCACCTGACCCGGGACACCGGGTGGCGGGCGCAGACGGACCTGGCCACCGGACTCGCGGCCGCCGTGATGTGGTATCGGAGGGAGCACTGGTTGTGACCGCAGGCCGGGGCAGGACGTTCACCGAAGACTGGCTCCCCATCGACTGGGCGTGCGCCTGCTACGTCGGCGCGGCGTCCGTCGCGCTCGCGCGCGACGCGGGCGGCGGCGCGGTGCCCGGGTGGCGCTGGCTGGCCCTGGCGCACGTGTTGATGGCGGGTCTGGTCTGCCTCGCACCGCGGGCCCGCGCCCAGAGCGGCACCGCGCGATTCTGGGGCGAGTGGTACCCCATGTTCCTGCTGGCCGGGCTCTACGGAGAGGTTGGCGTCCTCACGGTCAATGCCGGACTGCACAACGACGCGCTGATCCAGCGGCTCGAAGTCCTGGTGTTCGGGTCGGAGGTGTCCTACCGCTGGATCCGGGAGATGCCGGTGATGTGGTTCTCCTGGTTCGTGCATTGGTGCTACCTGTCCTTCTACGCGATGCTGTTCGCCTCTCCCGCGGGACTCTGGGTGGTCGGAAAGCGCATCGCGGCCCGGCAGACGATCTTCGCCATCGCGGTGACGTTCTTCGTCTGCTACGTCATCTTCCTGTTCTTCCCGGTCGCCGGCCCCCGTTACGCGTTCGCGCTGGCGCACAACGCGGCCACCGAAGTCACCCCTGCCCGGCTCGCGCAATGGCTGTTGGACCGGGGAGACTCCTGGGGCGCGGCCTTTCCGTCCTCCCATGTCGCGGCCGCCGTCGTGGCGACGGGCATGGCCTGGCGTCACTGGCGGAAGCTCGGCCTCGTGCTCGCCCTGTTCACGGTGGGCCTGGTGCTCGCCGTGGTGTACGGCCAGTTCCACTATGCGATGGATGCGTTGTCGGGGCTCATGCTGGCGGGAGTGATGCTGGCGGTGATGCAGCTGCAGAAGGTGCCGGTGGAGGAGCTGCCGCCCTACATGGGCATCGAGGGCATGGCGGCGGCCCCGGAATCCCCGACCTGACGCGCGGCGCCCGGCACCAGACGCAGGGCCTGGCGGAGATCCGCCCGGTAGAGTGAGTCACTCTGGTCCACGGCAGGCCAGACCGCGTGCCGGTCGGGCGTGAAGAGTCCCCCCACCACTCCCATCCCGCCGTTCGGAATCATCTGCCCCGTCGGATTGTCGTAGCGCACGGTGAGCCGGTACCGGTGCGAGGGCTCGATGTGCACGCCGAGATGCAGCAACCCATACAGCTTGCCGATCGGAATCTTCGTGACGTGCCCCAGCGAATCGGTCTCGGGCTTCGCGCGCCAGATCACCTTCCCCGACGTTACGTCCTTGAGCTCCAGCCCCGTGCCGTAGTCGTGCAGGTGCCCGCCGAGGGCCACGATGTCTCCGGGAATGGCCGGGCTCCCCTCGTACCAGCGTTCCGAGCGCCCGGGCGGCAAGTCGAACGACTTGTCCCCCGCCGGGAAGAGCACGTCCATCTGCCAGGTGTACGCGTGAAAGAACGGCCAGGGACGTCCCTTGGGGGTGTACTCGAGCACCAGGCGGACGCGGGCGTCCGGATACGAGACGGCTGTCGGGTTGTGGAGCATGGCGCTGAGAATCAGCGTCTGTCCGGCCTGCACTGGGTGTCCGAAGAGCAGCCAGGGAACCCGTTGCTCTCCCGTCTCACTCCCCGCCGCCAGCAGGCGGTGGGAGATCGGGACGAAGAGCTCCCGCGCCTCCGGGTCGATCACATTGAAGTGATGAATCAGGGACTTGGGGAGCTCGCGCCCGAGAGAGTCGACGACCTCGACCCGGAACCCGTACACGGCGCCTCCCGACGGGACCTCGATGCGCGACACCGGCGGCTGCAGAATCATGTGGTGCATGGTGTGCGCCGGGAGGGCCACGGCCCGGAGGTCCACGATGAGCTCGCCGGGCTGCGACGACTCGACGTGTGCCATGGGCAGGGCGGCCACAGCCGGCGGCACGTCGCGCCCCGGAAGGGCCAGCCAGATCCACCAGAGGGGGAGGGTGAGCAGAGGGTTCATCAGGTCCCGAAACATACACCGGCCCCGGGGGAATCCCCCGGGGCCGGCATGTTGCAGACTGCGGCGGTCCTTACTTCTTGACCGTGATCGCGATCCTCATCCCCAGCGCCTGGTGGGGCAGGCAGAACCCCTTGTAGACGCCTTCGGGAGCGCCGGCGAACGACACGTCATAGTGGTCGTTGGCGTTGACGAGCAGCGCGCCTTCGAGGTTGTCGATCCGGTTGGCCATAGCGGCGTTCAATACCGCCTCGGCACCGGCCGGGATCGAATCCTTGAAGAACGAAACGTTGTGCGGGCCACCAACCACGTTGACGAACCGGACCGTGGTGCCGGGGGCGATCGTCAGCGTCTTGGGCTCGAACGCCGCCTGGCTGGTGCCGTTCCCCGTCATCTTCACCTCGACCACGGGGCCGGCCGGGGCAGCCGACGGGGTCGTCGCGGGCGTCGCCGCCGCGGGGGTCGCCGCCGCAGGAGCCGCGTTGGCATTCTTGTCACCACCACCGCACGCCGCGGCGCCCAGCGCCACCAGCGCGGCCAGAGCAGTCAAACGCATCGTTCGCTTCCTCCAAAGGATTACAGGGTGCTTGTGAACTCATTCACAAGATACCCAGCCCGTGCCGCAAGCGGGAGTCCTGCCGTCCTTCACACGCCTCCGGTGATGTGGCGCACAGCCGGCTGTGCCCACCGGCGGCATCGTCACGCCACCATACGCCCGGCGGGCTCCCGCCCTCCGGATCACTTACTTCACGCGAGGGACGTGTGAGAAAGCTCCATCTGCTAGCCTTGGGTGGCCTCCTCTTGGCAGCTCCGGCTGCTGCCCAACAGAATTGGAACGCCGAGTTCGGAATCCAGGGCGGGTTCAGCCGCTTCAAGCTGACCGGCGCCCCGGGTAGTAGCAGCATGATCGACGTCTACGGCATCCCGACGTCGCAGATCATCAGCGTCTACCCGACCACCAACGCGGCCTTCGCCATTTTCCCCATGAACGAGAAGATCGCGATCGAACCGGGCCTGAGTTTCGTCCAGCAGGCCGGGCTGGGAAATGTGGCGGTCGCCAACCTCGCCACCCTGAGCCTCCGCGCCGACTACGCTATCACCAGGCAGTTCTACGGGGCCCTCGGCCTGTACAGCCGCTATACCTCGTCCGGCGCCGCCTTGGGGGCCGGGTACCCGCACTTCCAGCTCGGATTGGAAGCCGCCGCGGGGTTCCGTCTGCACTTGGGCCCGCAGCTCAACGGACGCATCGAGGTTCAGGCCGTCACCGTCAAGAAGTCGCAACCGGCTCCGCCGTTCAACGTGTACTCGGTGCTGTTCGGCGTTTCGACACCCCTCACGGAGCGACCCGCCCCCGCAGGCCGCCGCGGAGCGACACCGGCCCGGCACGGCGCCTGGATGCCCGAGCTCGGCGTCTCGGCTGGTTACACTGATGCGCACATTGTCGGCGGCCCGGACGTGAGCGTATTCTCCTTCCCCGGTGCGGGTGCGTCATCCTACGCGGGGATCGTCGCGGTCCCATCAGCCCCGTCGCTCTTCGCCATCTTCCCGCTGAACGACCGCCTGGCGGCGGAAGTGGGCGTGGACGCGCAAAACCTCCGGGCCAGCACGTCGACGGTTGCCAGCTTCCAGCTGGCGCCGCGGGTGGACCTGGCCTTCGGCGAGCGGTGGTACGGCGCGCTGGGCCCGCAGTTCCATTTCGTAAAAAACACGTCCACTGGAAAGGCGATCACCGGGGTGGCCGGCATTTCCGCGGCGTGGGGCTACCGCTTCCACTTGTCTGGTGCCCTGAATGGGCGGGTGGAAGCCAGCTACGGGGTGAATGCCCAGCGCGCCCATGGCGCTGCGCTCGGTGGACGTGTGCCCCCCAGCTCGGCGTTTGGCGTGAACGTCGGGATGATGATGCCGCTCAAGTAGTCGCCTGACGCCTCGCTATTGAGGTCTGGGAGGGCCGGTTAGCTGTGTGTTTGCAACAGATCACATGGAAAATGTGATCCAGCGCACAGCCGACCGGCCCATCTCCTTTAACATCCCCTCACGATTCCCCGGGGCGTTCCTCCGGGAAACCGACTCCTTTCAACCACGTGAGGGACGTGTGCGCAAGCTCCATCTGCTGGCCAT
>DATBBZ010000134.1:0-8692 GCA_036270745.1 Gemmatimonadales bacterium
TACGGGTACGGTTCTTCGCGCGCTACGCGGAGCTGGCGGGGCGCAGCGAGGGGACCCTCACCGTCCCCCTGCCGGCTACCGTCTCGGACGTCATGAAACAGATCCGGGCGACGTGGCCTGGCGCATCCGCTCTCCCGGCCCAGCCCCTCGCCGCGCTGAACCTGCGCCACGTGCGCCTCGACGCCAGGATTTCGGATGGCGACGAGTTGGCCCTCCTGCCTCCCCTCGCGGGCGGTTGACGGCAGACGGCGGATGAACTACCTCACCACTGCACCCCTCGCGCTCGAGGCCCTGCTGGCCGAGGTCTCCGCGCCGCACTGCGGGGGGACCTGCGCCTTTCTGGGGACGGTCCGGGATGGGCCTGAGGACGGGGGCGTGACCGCCATCGAGTACTCCGCGTACGATGCGATGGCAGAGGCCGAGCTCGACCGCATCGTGGCGGAAACGCGGCGCCAATGGGTGGACGCACGGATCGCGGTGCGGCACCGGCTGGGATTGGTGGCGGCCGAGGAAGCGAGCATCGCGATCGCGGTAGCGACTCCCCATCGCGCCGACGCCTTCGCCGCTTGCCGGTACGTCATCGAGGAGGTCAAGAAGCGCCTCCCGGTCTGGAAGAAGGAGCTGCGCGCGGACGGTACTGCCACCTGGGTCGACCCCTCGGGCCATCCGTCCATGGTGGGACCGCAATGAGCCTCGCGGTCCTGGACCGGCTGCACCGGCCCCTCGGGAGCCTTCGCATCTCGGTGACCGACCGCTGCAACCTGCGGTGCCGGTACTGCATGCCCGAGGATGACTACGTCTGGCTGCCGCGCGAATCGATTCTCACGTTCGAGGAGATCTCGCGGATCGCGCGAGTCTTCGCGGAGCTGGGCGTGACCAAGATCCGCCTCACCGGGGGAGAACCGCTCTTGCGGCATGGGTTGCCGGAGCTGATCCGGCTCCTCCGGGGCGACCGCCGTCTCACCGACATCGCACTCACCACGAACGGGCTCCTCCTCGCGAAGCACGCCGAAGAATTGAAGGCCGCGGGACTCGATCGGGTCACCATCAGTCTCGACACGCTGCGTCCCGAGCGGATGGAAGCCTTCGCAAAGTCGGACCGGCACCAGTCGGTTCTCCAGGGAATCGATGCCGCGCGCCGGGCCGGGTTCCAGCGGATCAAGGTGAACGCGGTGGTGATCCGCGGATTCAACGACGACGAAGTCACCGACCTCATCGCCTTCGGCCAGGCCCGGGGCCTGGAGGTCCGCTTCATCGAGTACATGGATGTGGGCGGGGCGACCCGCTGGTCTCCCGAGCAGGTCGTGTCCCGCGACCAGATTCTCGCGCAGGTTGCCGCCCGGTTCGGCGCGGCCACCCCCGATCCGGACCCGGTGAACCCGTCGGCGCCGGCGGAGCGGCACCGGCTGCCGGACGGGACTCCGTTCGGCATCATCGCGTCGACGACCGCCCCCTTCTGTGGTTCGTGCGACCGGAGCCGGTTGACTGCGGACGGGACCTGGTTCCTCTGCCTCTATGCCGACCAGGGACTCGATCTCCGGGAGGCGTTGCGTGGCGGGTCCGGCGACGCCGAGCTGACGGCCCTGGTACGCGACGCCTGGACGGGGAGAACTGCCCGGGGCGCCGAGGATCGTCTGCGTCTGGTGCACCGGACACCCCTGGTGCCCGCCGCGGCTCTGCGCGCAGACCCGCACCGGGAGATGCATACCCGGGGCGGTTAGCCGCCTCCGCTTCGCCTCGAAACGACTTCCATCCCGCGCCGGGACTGGTTACGATGCTCGGCGACTCCACCGGTAACTCCACACACCATGCCATTGCTCACGCTGCAGAACGTTGCCAAGCGGTTTGATGGGGTGACTGCGGTCGACGACGTGTCGTTCACGATCGACCGCGGCGAGGTCGTCGGCTTCCTGGGCCCCAACGGCGCCGGCAAATCGACCACCATGCGAATGATCACCCAGTTCCTCGAGCCCGATACCGGTACCATCGCGCTCGACAACGCGCCCGTCGGCACCGATTCGAGGGGATCGAAGCGGCGCATCGGCTACCTGCCCGAGAGCAACCCGCTTTACGGCGACATGCTCGTCGCCGACTACCTTGCCTTCATCGCTGATCTGCGCGAGATCGCGGGTGCCGAGCGGACCCTCGCGCTCGATGAAGCGGTTGCCTCCACCGGACTCGAGCCCGTCTACTACCGCCCCATCGGCGAGCTCTCCAAGGGGTTCCGCCAGCGCACCGGACTGGCGCAGGCCATCCTCCACAAACCCGATCTCCTGGTGCTGGATGAGCCCACGGAGGGCCTCGATCCCAATCAGCGGGTCGAGATCCGGCATCTCATCGGCGCCCTGGGGCGTGACCGGACTGTGCTGCTCTCGACCCACGTGCTGTCCGAAGTCCGGCAGAGCTGCTCGAGGCTCTTGATCATCAACCAGGGCAAGATTGTGGCGGATGGCGGCGTGGACGCGCTGCTGCAACGCGCCGAGGGCGCGGTGCAAATCACGGTGGAAGCGACGGGCTCGGGTGTCGCACAGAAGCTTGCTGCCCTCGGCGGCGTCACCGGCGTCGAGCCGGCCGGCACGCCGTCGGGCCGGACCCGCGTCACGGTGTCCACGGCCGCGGACCATGACCTCCGCCCGGACATCTTCGCGCTGGCGACCCGAGAAGGCTGGACCCTGTACGAGCTCCACCAGGAGCAGGGGAGTCTCGAGGGGCTCTTCCGGGAATTGACCAGGGGGGCCGCGTGAGCGCCATCAACGCCATCGCACGCCGCGAGCTGCGTGCCCTCTTCGATCAGCCCACCGCCTACATCCTGCTGGTCGTGTTCCTCGGCGTGAACGACTTCCTGTGCTTCCGGCAGATCGAGCTGTACGGGGCCGCGTCCCTCCGCCCGATGCTCGACCTTTTGCCCTGGCTCCTGCTGTTCCTGGTGCCCGCCGTCACCATGCGCGCGCTGGCGGAGGATACCCGGTCCGGGATCATCGAGGTGGTGCTCGCGCAGCCCATCACCGAGCTGGAGCTCCTGATCGGGAAGTACGCGGGACAGGTGCTGTTCCTCTGGATCGCGCTCGGCGCAACCCTGACCATCCCGCTCGGGCTCGCGTTCGGGGCGCACCTCGACGTCGGCGTGCTCCTCGCGCAATACGTCGGAGCCGCGCTGCTCGGCGCAGGCCTCGCGGGCGTCGGCGTCTGGTCCTCGAGCGTCACCAAGAACCAGGTCACGGCGTTCATCCTCGGCGTGCTCGTGATGTTCGTCCTCATCCTGGTGGGTCTCGATCCCTTGCTGGTCGGCCTTCCCGCCCGCCTCGGGGACGTCGCGTCGGCGCTCGGTGTCTTGCCGCACTTCCAGCAAATTGCCCGGGGCGTCATCGACCTCCGGGACGCGATCTACTTCGCCACGCTGGCGGCCATTTTCCTGGCGCTCGCATATCTGGGCCTGGCGCGCCGGAAGCTCGCGCCCGCCGGGGAGGAGCTGCGCCGGCTGCGACTCGGCACCGCACTGACCGTCGTTGGGCTCGTGGTCGTGAACCTGTTCGGACGCCACATCGGGGGCCGGATCGATCTCACCCCGGGCGGTGAGTACAGCCTGTCGCGGGCGACGAAGAACATGCTCCACCGGGTCCCTGACCTCGTGACCATCAAACTCTTCGCCTCGAGCACGCTCCCTCCCGAGGTCCAGTTCCTGAAGCGGGACGTGGACGACATGTTGAGCGACTACCGGTCCGCGGGCGGGGGCAAGGTGCGCGTGGTCGTGATGGATCCCACGCGTGACAGCGCCGCCGCCCGCCAGGCGGAAGCCCTGCAGATCCCGCCGGTGCAGTTCAACGTCGTGGGGCAGGGATCGCTGCAAATGAAGGAGGGATACCTCGGGCTCGCGGTGCAGTACGCGAACGAGACCCGGCAAATCCCGTTCATCCGCAAGTCCGATGATCTCGAGTACCGCCTCACCTCGTTCATCCGGGAGCTCACGCAGACGTCCAAGCCCATCCTGGGTTGGATTCGCGCTACGACGGCCGCGCAGTCCCCGACGGGTGAGGCCCAGTTCAGCGGGCTGCAGGATGCACTCGGGAGGAGCTACGACGTCCGCACCATCCCGTTACCGGCGGACAGCACCATCCCCGACTCCACCAAGGTCCTGGTCCTCTCAGGAACCGCGGACTCCCTCCCGCCGGCCCAGCTCGCACCGCTGCAGCGGTTCCTGGCCCGCGGCGGAAACGTGCTGGTCATGGCCGCGGGGATGGCGCGCGCTCCGCAGGGGCAGTTCGCGATGGCGCGCCCCGTGGGCTGGAACGCCCTGACCAGGCCTCTGGGCGTGACCGTCCGTCCCGACATGGTCTACGATCTGGCGGCGAACGCGCAGGTGGGATTGCCCAGCCAGTTCGGCCAGGTGGTGCTCCCGTATCCGCTGTGGCCCCGTGGCATCTCCACCAAGGCATCAGTGATCAACGCGGACCTGCCCAGCGTGCTCCTGCCGTGGACCAGCTCGATCGATACGGCGGGGGCCGCCAAGGGGACTGTCGTCCCGCTCTTCGTCACCACCAAGCTCGCCGGGCTCATGACCCAGGACGTGATGCTCTCTCCCCAGCAGAGCTTTTCGCAGGCGAACACGGCCAAGCGCATTCTGGCGGCGCAGGTGCAGCCCAAGACCGCGGGGGCCGGGCGTCTGGTGATCGTGGGCAACGGAGACTTCGCGGGTGACCGCTTTGCCCAGAACTCGCCGGAGAACGCGATTTTCGTGTTGAACGCCGTCGACTGGCTCGCGCAGGATGAGGCGCTGATCGGCATCCGGTCGAAGGATCGGACGCCGCCGCCGCTGGCGTTCTCGAGCGCCGGACTCCGCGGGACGGTGCGGTACGGAAACATCATCGGCGTGCCGGTCCTGGTGGTGCTGTTCGGGGCGCTGCGCCTCGCGCGGCGAAAGGCACGCACCAGGCAGCCCTATCGTCCCCTCTCCCCGGCGGCCGCATGAGCAGTTTGCAGCTCCGTCGTCTCACCATCGTGGTGGTCGTGCTGCTCGGACTCTGGGGCGTGTCGGCCCTCTTCACTCATCGGTCCGACAAGACCAGCGGCTCGCTGGTCCTGCCGGCCCTGCCGGCGGCCCTCACGGATACGATCACCATCATCCACGCGCGGGACACGACCCGGTTAGCGCAAGTCTCCCCCCACGTCTGGACGGCGAATGGATTCCCGGCGGCGCCAGGCAAGAGTGATGAGCTCCTCAAGGCGCTGGGTGATACGGCCCCTCGGGACGTCGCGTCGATCAACGAGGCGACCCTCAACCGGATGGGACTGGACACCCTGAGCGCGTGGATGGTGCGGGTGGGCCCCACCCATCAGCCGCGCTTCACCCTGTTGATCGGCAATCCGGGAGAGGAATACGGCACCGCCTACGTCCGCCTCCCCAGGTCCGACACGGCGTACTTGTGGCGGGGCACCTTGCCCGCGCTAGTCCAGCGCGTGCCGGACATCTGGCGCGACCACCATATCGCCTCGGTGGCGCCGGACTCCATTCAGTCGATCGAGATCACGCTGCACGGAAAGCGGTTTGTGGTGACGCGGCGGGGGAAGGGGTGGACGGTGGACGGTCAGCGGGCCGACAGTACCAAGGTCGGGATCCTGCTGGCGCAGTACCGGAACCTCGAGGCCCAGAGTTTCGGGACCCGGGACTCATTGCGGACCGTGAACCCTCGCGGACATCGCGTGGTCACCATCCGCGGCAAGGGAGCCGCACCGCTGCTCTCGCTGGTGCTGGACTCGGCCACCGGCTGGTTCTGGGCCGCGAAGGCCGGCGATTCGACCAGGTACAAGATGCCCGACTATTCGGTCCTCCAGCTCACACCCGCGGCCGACAGTCTTCGCGCGCGTCACTAGGCGCGCCGTGTTAGTTTTCGCGCGCACTCATTCCAGGGACTTCGGCACATGCTGAACAAGATCACGGTGGTCGGTGCGGGGAACGTCGGCGCGACCGCCGCCCAGCGCCTGGCCGAGAAAGAGCTGGCCCGGACCATCGTTCTGGTGGATGTCGTCGAGGGCGTGCCGCAGGGGAAGGGCCTGGATCAGTGGGAGTCGGCTCCCATCGAGGGGTTCGACACCCGCGTCATCGGCACCAACGACTACGCGGCCGCTCAGGGCAGCGAGGTTTTTGTCGTCACGGCGGGCATCGCCCGGAAACCGGGCACGAGCCGTGACGATCTGGTCCGCACCAACGCCGACATCGTGAAGTCGGTCTCGGCCGAGATCAAGAAAGCCTCGCCGCAGGCGATCGTCGTCGTGATCTCGAATCCGCTCGACGTGATGTGCTGGGTGACGAAACAGGTCACCGGCTTCCCACGGGAACGGGTGATCGGGATGGCGGGGGTGCTGGACACGGCGCGCTACCGCGCGTTCCTCGCTGAGGCCCTGGACGTCTCGGTGAAAGACATCCAGGCGATGGTGCTGGGCGGGCATGGCGACACGATGGTGCCGCTGATTTCCTGCACGACGGTCGCCGGCATTCCCGTCACTCAGCTCCTGGCCAGGGACAAGATCGATGCGATTGTGACCCGCACGCGGAACGGCGGCGCGGAGATCGTCCAGTACCTGAAGACGGGGTCGGCCTACTATGCGCCGTCGGCGGCCGCCGCCGAGATGGTGGAAGCCATCGTGAAGGACCAGAAGCGCGTTTTGCCCTGCTCGGCGTGGCTCGAAGGGGAGTACGGTCTCACAGGCATGTATTCCGGCGTACCGTGCAAGATCGGGCGGAAGGGGCTGGAGCAGATCGTCTCGGTGCAGTTGTCGGACAGCGAAAAGGCCGACCTCGCGAAGTCGGCCCAGTCGGTGCTCGATACCATGAAGGCGGTGGCGCTCTAAGCGGCGCCACTCCACCCGGCGCCCTCAGGCGGTGGTGCCAGGGTGGCCTTCAGGTAGTCGCGGTTGAGGCGCGCGATGAAGTCCACGCTGATCCCCTTCGGACAGGCGGCCATGCACTCGCCGTGATTGGTGCAGGCGCCGAAGCCTTCCGCATCCATCGTCTCGACCATCTTCACGACGCGCGAATACCGCTCGGGCTGCCCCTGGGGCAGAAGTCCCAGGTGACTGACCTTCGCAGCGACGAACAGGGTCGCCGACGCATTGGGGCAGGCGGCGACACAGGCCCCGCACCCGATGCACTGCGCGGCATCCATCGCCAAATCCGAATCGCGCTTGGGCACCAGGACGGCGTTGGCGTCGGGCGCGCTGCCGGTCCGGGCGGTGATGAACCCCCCCGCCTGAATCACCCGGTCGAAGGCACTGCGGTCCACGACCAGGTCCTTGAGCAGCGGGAACGCCCGGGCCCGCCACGGCTCCACCCAGATCTCCTGGCCGTCCTGGAAGCTGCGCAGGTGGAGCTGACACGCCGTGGTGTGGCGCTGAGGGCCATGGGGCCGGCCGTTGATCACCACTCCGCAGCTTCCGCAGATCCCCTCACGGCAGTCGTGGTCGAACGCGATGGGCTCTTCCCGCTTGGCGATCAGGGACTCGTTCAATAGGTCCAACAGCTCGAGGAACGAAATGTCCGGCGACGCGTCGGGAACTTCGTACCGGACGAAGTCGCCCTTGGCCTCCGGCCCCGCCTGCCGCCACACGTGGAGGACGAGCTTCACTTGTAGCTCCGTTGGGCGAGATGGACGTGTTCGAACTCGAGCGGCTCCTTGGACAGCTTCGGCGCGGCGCCGACGCCGGCGAACTCCCAGGCCGCAACGTACGAGAAGCGCGCGTCATCGCGCCTGGCTTCGCCGTCCGGAGTCTGGTACTCCTCGCGGAAGTGCCCGCCGCACGATTCCTCGCGGTGGAGCGCGTCCTCGCACATCAGCTCGCCGAACTCCAGGAAGTCCGCCACCCGGCCCGCCTTCTCGAGAGACTGGTTCAGGTCTTCGCCGGCGCCGGCCACGAAGACGTCTTTCCAGAAGCGCTCCCGCATGGCGCGGACCTTGTCGATGGCGGACTCGAGCCCGGCCCGGTTTCGTGACATGCCGCACGCGTCCCACATGAGGCGGCCCAGCTCGCGGTGGAATTGATCCACGCTCTTCGAGCCCTTGATCGCCAGCAGCCTCTGGATCTTTTCCTGGACCTCGGCCTCGACTTTCTTCACTTCCGGATCCGAGAGGGACACGGGCGCGAGCTTCGCCTGCGCGAGATAATTGCCGATGGTGTAGGGCAGGACGAAATACCCGTCCGCGAGCCCCTGCATCAGCGCACTGGCCCCGAGCCGGTTCGCGCCATGGTCCGAAAAATTCGCTTCGCCGATGACGTGCAGCCCGGGAATGGAGCTCATCAGGTTGTAGTCGACCCAGAGTCCGCCCATGGTGTAGTGCGGGGCCGGGTAGATCCGCATCGGAACCTGGAAGGGGTCCTCACCGGTGATGCGCTGGTACATCTCGAAGAGGTTGCCGTAGCGCTCGCCGACGCCGGCCGCGCCCAGGCGCTGGACGGCATCCCGAAAGTCCAGGTAGACCTGGTGCCCGCCGCCGACACCCAGGCCGCCGTCGCACATGTCCTTCGCGCGCCGGCTGGCCACGTCGCGGGGCACGAGGTTGCCGAACGACGGATACATCCGCTCCAGATAGTAGTCACGCTCGGCGTCGGGAATCTGGCCCGGGGCGCGTGCATCGTTCTTGGCCTTCGGCACCCACACGCGACCGTCGTTCCGCAGCGACTCGCTCATCAGCGTGAGCTT
>DATBBZ010000135.1:0-2848 GCA_036270745.1 Gemmatimonadales bacterium
TTCACTACGAAGTCTGGGTGGGCGGCAAGCCGGTCGATCCCCTGCACTATGTGATGCCGGACGCGATTGTAGACTAGTTCTTAGACGGTTAGACGGTTAGGGGTCCCGCAGAAATGCAGGACCCCTTGTTGTTTTTACTGACCGTCTAACTAACCGCCTAACCGTCTAACAACTAACCGTCTTTAGTTCAGTGTGAGAAATCCACCTTAGGAGCCGTCGCCGCGTCGGCACTCTGGACATCGAAGTACACCCGCGGCCCCTTGCCGATGATCTTGGCGGTCAGGACGGCCGGGAAGCGCCGGATGTAGGCGTTGTACGTATTCACGGCCTGGTTGTAATCCTGCCGCGCGACCGCGATCCGGTTCTCCGTTCCCTCGATCTCATCCTGCAGGGACTTGAAGTTCTCATTCGACTTGAGCTGGGGATAATTCTCGGCGATCGCGAGCAGACGCCCGAGGGGCGCGGTGAGTGCGGCATTGGCGCTGGCCATCTGTGAGAGGTCCCCGCTCTGGACGGCCCCCGCGAGTTTGGCGCGCGCGTCGGCCACGGAGATGAAGATCGTGTCCTCCTGCTTGGCGTACCCCTTCACCGTGGCGACCAGGTTTGGAATGAGGTCGGCGCGGCGCTGCAGCTGGACCTTGATCTGAGCCCCGGCCTGGTTCACCTGCTCGTCGTACGTCTGGATCGTATTGTATCCGCATCCGGCCGTCCCGGCCGTCCCGGCCACGAGGGTCAGGCCGAGTACCGGCAACCATCGGCGTGCGTTCACCGTCCACCGCTCCTTGTGGGAAGTGTGTCCACGTAGTCCGCCGTCCGCGTCACCGCGGTGAGATACCCTACGACCAGGGTGTCGTCGGGGTTCAGCTTCAAGGCCTTGCGCTCCCGGGCCGCCAGGGCCAGGGCCGTCAGGGGACCGGCGTCGAACCCTACCCGCGCCGCCGCCGCCCGCACCAGCGCAGTCCGCTCGGCGGGCGCCTCCTCCCCCGACAGGCGCAGGAGAGCCCGCAGCATCGTGAGAAATCCGGAGACGCTCCCCAGAATCGCCTGGCCGAGGGCCGCCGGATGGGTCGACGTCGCGAGGAACGCCTGCCGCAGGCGGATCACCTTGCCGCGCAGCTCGTGCTCGAGCTGACGGCGCACGTCCTCGTCCGCCACGGTCACGCCGGCCCAGGGATCGCGTCCTGCCAGGATGCGATGATGCGACCGCATATCGAGAAGCTCGATCGCAAAGGCGTCGGCCGAGTCGCGCCATTCGGCTTCGCCGAAGACGAGAGGCGCGGGGTGGCCGTCCTTGATCCAGGCCTTGCTGGCGCCGGCCAGGGTGCTCAAGAGTCCGGCGTCCACGCGGTCCACGATCACCAGGGTGTCGACTGAGTCCGTGGCGTTGCGCCGCGCGGCGGAGCCGAAGAGCACGAGGCTCACGAGGCGCCCACCGAGGGCGGTCCGGACGTTCTCTGCGAGCTGGTCGACGGTCATTGTGGCCACTAGAAGCTCCCTCCCGCGCCGCCCCCTGAGAACCCGCCTCCGCCTCCGAACCCGCCGAATCCGCCGCCCCCCCCACCGCCGCCGAAGCCTCCGCCGCCCCAGGAGCCGCCCCCCCCGCCCCACCGATTCCGGCGTCCGGACATGCTGGACAGGATAAGCCACGGAAGGAATCCGCCGCCGCCGCGCCTCCGAATGGCGCTCACCAGCGTCAATCCCACGAAGATCATGAAGAGGACCGGGATCCAGGGGGCAATAGTCGTCTTGAATGCGAGGGGCGGGGGGGCGGGGGCGGGGGCGTTCGCAGGGTCGAGCGTGAACTGGAACTCGTCAGCGAACGCTTGCGCCACGCGCTCGGTCGCATCGACCAGCGCCGCGCTGTAGTCCTCACTTGAGAGCGCGGGAATCGCCGCGTCCCGAATGCGGCCCGCCTTCGCATCGGTGACGAACCCTTCGGAGCCCATCCCCGTCTCGATCCGGAAGTATCCCGTGTGGGGGCGATGGTCTTTCAGGGGCACCAGCAGGATCACGATGCCGCGATTGCGGGTGGGATCCCCCGGGTTGCCTTTCGCGCCGACGCCCCACGCCCGGCCGATCTCGCGGGCGACATCCGCCCCGTCCCGGCCCTGGAGATCGGACAGCGTGACGACGGCGATTTCACCTTGGGCTTTGGCTTTCACGTCCAGAATGACGGCCGTCATCTTCTGGATCGACGCGGAATCGAGCACGCCGGCGAAATCCGAGACGTAGCCGCGAGGCGCCGGAATGGTCAGCGCCTGCAGCATCAGGAGCATCCGATAGAGAGCCGAGATCACGGGCCGAATCTACGCGATCCGGACACGATTTGTGTCATCGGCACGCCGGGCCGCGGCTTGACCCACCTCGGCTGGTGCTCCAAGATGCACGCTGTAACGCCGTTCTCCCGCTGCGGAGGCGTCCATGCTTGCTCGCGCGCTGCTGTTCGGGATCGCCGCGACCGTCGTCCTCGCGGCGTGCCATCCCCACCCCATCGACGTCGCGTCCCCGGCTGGCGCCGGACGTATCGTGATCACGCAGACCATGATCGAGCGTTCAGGGGGTCAGACCGCCTGGGACGTTCTGAAGAAGGAAGCGCCGGGGTTTACATTCCGGGAGAACTCACGCGGTGAACCCACACGGCTCGAGCGTCGCGGGCAAAGCAGTATCCTCCTCAGCGACGCGCCCATGATCTTCCTCGATGGTGCCCGTCTGACTGACTTCCACACCCTCACGCAGGTGCTGGCATCGACCCTCCAGCGGATTGAAATCCTGGATGGAATCGAGGCGACCACGTACTACGGGACCGACGCCGTGGGCGGCGCCATTCTGATGTTCTCCAAGAACGGGG
>DATBBZ010000136.1:0-7313 GCA_036270745.1 Gemmatimonadales bacterium
CTCAGGAATTCCGCGTTCGCGAGCCCCGGCACCATGCGGAAGACCTTCTGCTGATCCCCCTTGCGCAAACGCGTCTGGAAGCCCACCAGGTTCCACATCTGGCCCGCCCGGTCCTCCTGGCGCAGCTGGACCACCGCGAACGGCTGCCGGCCCGTCCTGGGATCGGGGAGTCCCACGGGCTTCATGGGCCCGAACCGCAGCACGTCCCGTCCCCGCGCCGCCATCTCTTCTACGGGCAGACAACCCTCGAAATACTGGATCTGATCGAACTCGTGATTGGGCGCGTACTGGTCCCCCGCCTTGAGTGCCGCCACAAACGCGTCATACTCGGCTTCGGTGAACGGGGCGTTGAGGTAGTCGTCCCCCCCGCCCTTGCCGTACCGGGACGCGCGGAAGAGCACGCTCTGGTCGAGCGATTCCGTCGAAACGATCGGCGCGATGGCGTCCCAGAACGCGAGCGCCTGTCCCCCCAGCCGGCTCACGATGGCGGCACTGAGCGCATCAGAGGTGAGGGGGCCGGTAGCGATGATGGCAGGGGACGTGGGCGCCGTCACCTCGCCGCGGACCAGCGTGATGTGCTCGTGCCCCGCGACGCGCTGGTGGATCTCCTGTGCAAACGCCACGCGGTCGACCGCCAGCGCCGCTCCCCCTGGCACGCGCGCGACGTCCGCGGCCTGGAGATTGATGCTCCCCAACAGACGCATCTCCGCCTTGAGGAGCCCGTGGGCATTGACCGTTTCGACCGATTTGAAGGAGTTACTGCAGACCAGCTCGGCCAGGGCATCCGTCTGGTGAGCGGGAGTGCCGCGCACCGGGCGCATTTCGTGGAGGGTGACCGACACCCCCGTTTCGGCCAGGGCCCAGGCGGCTTCACATCCCGCCAGACCCCCGCCGACTACACTCGCCGTCAGCCCGCGACCTGCTCCGCCGTGGCTGCTTCGTCCACCATCAGTTCGTGTCCGCACTTCAGGCACTTGCGGGAGACCCCCATCGTCTTGGTGCGCTTTTCTTCCATGCCCAGGTAACCGCAGGACGGGCAATTCACCGCCACCGGCTTATTCCAGACCGAGAAGTCGCAGTCGGGATACCGGAGGCACCCATAGAAGTTGCGTCCCTTCTTGGTCCGCCGCTCGGCCAGATCGCCCACTTCGCATTTCGGACACTTGATTCCCAGGGGGACGGGCCGGGTGTGGGTGCACTTGGGATAGCGCGTGCACGCCAGGAACTCGCCGAAGCGCCCGGTCTTGATGACCATCGGTGCGCCGCATTCCTTGCAGATCTCATCGGAGGGCTTGTCGGGAATCTTGTCCCGCCCGATGGGCTTCGAGAATTTGCACTCCGCCGGATATTTCGCGCACGCGATGTAGGGCCCGAACCGGCCGCTCCGCACTTCCAACGGCGACCCGCACGTCGGGCACTTCTCGAGGTGCAGGTTGTGGAGGTCGTGGACGTCGTTGATGATCCGCGGCATGTCCACCGCGGCGAGCTGACCGGCGAAGGGCGCCCAGAAATCGCCGAGCACCTGCTGCCAGGCCAAGTCGCCCTCTTCCACCTTGTCCAGCTCGCTCTCCATCTGCGCCGTGAACCCGACCTGGAAGGTGTCCGGGAAACAGCGCTGCATCACCTTCCACACCTTTTCACCGAGGGGCGTGGGCGAGAAGCGCCGCTCCTTCGTGGTCGCGTACCAGCGCGCCTGGAGCGTCGAGATGATGGCCGCGTACGTCGACGGACGGCCGATCCCCTGCTCCTCGAGCATCTTCACGAGCGACGCCTGGCTGTACCGCGGTGGCGGCTCGGTGAAGTGCTGAGTGGGAACGATCTGCCTGAGCGTGGGCCGGTCGCCGGTGGCGAGGGGCGGAATGGGGCCGAAGTCGTCGCCGCTCTTCGCCTCCTCCACCTCATGCCCTTCGCGGAACAGCACGCGGTAGCCGTCGAAGAGCACCACTGACCCCGTGGACCGGAACAGGAAGCGTCCCAGGTCGAAGTCCACCGTGGTGAGCTCGTAGATCTCGGGCGTCATCTGGGAGGCCACGAAGCGCTTCCAGACGAGCTGGTAGAGCTTGAACAGGTCCGATTCGAGGTACTGCTTCACCGCTTCGGGACGGCGGCTGACCTCGGTGGGCCGGATGGCCTCGTGCGCGTCCTGCACCCGGGCGTTCCCGCCCCGCTTGCCGGCGTGCACGTTCGGCGTATCCGGCAGGTACTTCCGGTCGTAGTTGGCCTTGATGAACTCGCGCGCCTGCTCGATGGCCGAGTCCGCCACGCGGACCGAGTCGGTGCGCATGTAGGTGATGAGGCCGACCGGGCCCTCGCCGACGTCCACGCCCTCATAGAGCCCCTGCGCGGCCCGCATGGTCCGTTTGGCCGAGAAGCCCAGCTGTTTGGCGGCTTCCTGCTGGAGCGTGCTGGTAATGAAGGGGGCGGGCGGGTTCCGGCGGCGTTCTTTCTTGGTGACGTCGGTGACCACGAAGGGAAGCTTCGAAGCCTCGTCGACGATCCCCTGCGCCGTCGCCTGATCTTTGATGTCGGGTTTGGCGCCATCCAGCTTGTGGAGCCGCGCCTGGAACGCCTGGCCGTCCTTCTCGAGGTCAGCCTCGATGGTCCAGTACTCCTGGGGCACGAACTTCCGGATTTCGTCTTCCCGCTCACAGATCAGCCGGAGGGCCACGGTCTGAACGCGGCCCGCCGAAAGCCCCGTCTTGATGCTCTTCCAGAGGAGGGGCGAAGCCTTGTAGCCCACCAGCCGGTCGAGGATCCGGCGGGCCTGCTGCGCGTCCACCTTCTTCTGGTCGATGTCCTGGGGGTTGGCGAGCGCCGCCTTGACGGCGTCTTTCGTGATCTCATGGAACAGGACCCGGCGGACATTCGAGCCTTTGGCCAGCTGGCCCGCCACGTGCCAGGCGATGGCTTCGCCTTCGCGGTCAGGGTCGGTGGCGATCAGGATCTCCTTGGCGCCGCGGGCCGCCTTCTTGATCTCGGCGAGGGTCTTCGCCTTCTCCTTGATCGTCACGTATTCGGGCACGAACCCGTTGTCCACGTCCACGCCGAGCTTGCGGCGGGGGAGATCGCGCAGGTGGCCGACGGTGGCCTTCACCGTGTAGCCCCGGCCCAAGTACTTCCCGATGGTCTTCGCTTTGGTGGGAGACTCGACGATGACGAGCGAGCCCTTCCCGTTGGCGCTGGGCGCCTCAACGGCCTCTTCGTCCATGGGGTCCACGACGGCCTCGACGACCGGGACTGCCTTGACCTTGAGCTTGGCCTTAGCCGTCATGGCAGGTTTGGCCGTCTTGGCCGTCTTCGCCGCCTTGACCGCCTTCGTCGCTTTTTTCCTTTTCACACCAGGCTTCTTAGCAGCCACTGATCAACCTTTCATCATCGGACGGCTGGACGACCGGACGGCATCTTCACCAACCCGCCCCGGTCCGCGCAAGTGACATGATGTCCTGCGCCACCTGCGCCGCCGCCTTCTTGTCCGTCTCAACCTTCGCGTCCGCTTGGAGATACGCGGCTTCGCGTTCCTTCAGGAGTGTCTTCATCCGGTCCACGGGGTCCTCACCCATTAACAACGGACGGGTTCCCTCGGGGGCCGCCCGGTCGGATGCCGTCTCGGGCTTCGTCTTCAGATACACCACAAACGCCTGAGGCTTCGCCGACGCGATGGCGCCGGGTTGGGCGGCCCAGCCGCCCCCCGGGGCGATCACCGCGGGCACCTGGCCTAACGCGTTTTCCATCTCCTGTTGTTCCATGGTACGGAACGCGGCCTCGCCCTTCTCCGCGAAAATCAGGGTAATGGGCTTGCCTTCCTTGCGCGCCAGAATGGCGTCGATGTCCACGAAGCCGGCCTGGAGTTGTTCCGCCAGCAGCCGTCCCACCGTGGTTTTCCCGGAGCCGGGCAACCCCACCAGCACGATGTGTCTCTTCATTGACGCGTCCCTCCGGACGCCCGCGCGGCCAGCCGCGCGGCGTACCCTTCCCAGTTGCGGCGCATCTCCGAGAGCGCATCCCCGCCGAACTTCTCGCGCATCGCGTGCGCCAGCACCAGCGCCACCATCGCCTCGGCGATGACCCCCATCGCCGGCACGGCCGTCACGTCGGACCGCTCCGACTGGGCCTGCGCGGTGGCTCCCGTCTTCAAGTCGACCGTCTTCAGCGGCGTCATCAGCGTCGAGATCGGTTTCATGGCCACGCGGACCGACAGCGGCTCGCCGGTGGTCATTCCACCCTCGGTGCCTCCCGCCCGGTTACTGGCGCGATTGAGGCCGGGCAGGATCTCGTCGTGTACCTCGGATCCCTTTTTCCGGGCCGCCTCGAAGCCCATCCCCAGCTCCACGCCTTTGACGGCGGGGATGGACATCAGGGCCTGCGCCAGCCGCCCGTCGAGCTTGGTGTCCCACGACACGTGGGAGCCCAGCCCCACCGGCACTCCGCGTGCGACGACTTCGACGATGCCTCCCAACGTATCGCCCGCGGCCTTGGCCGCGTCGATCCGGGCGATCATCTCCCGCTCGGCCTCTGGGTCGAGGCAGCGGACCAGGGAGGCGTCGGCGGCGGGATTGAGGGGCGAGGGCAGCGCGCCTTCGGCCTTGGCGACCACGCCGCCCAGCTCCGCCACGTGACTTCCGATCTCCACCCCGAACTGAGTCAGCAGCACCTTGCACACGGCACCGCAGGCCACTCGCGCCACGGTCTCGCGGGCGCTCGCGCGCTCCAGAATGTCCCGCGCGTCCTTCCGGTCGAACTTCATGACGCCCACGAGGTCGGCGTGACCGGGCCTTGGCCTGGTCACCTGCCGGCGCCGCTCTTCGCCCGGGGCATCGGCCTCGGGGGCCATGACGTCTTTCCAGTGCTCCCAATCGCGATTCCAGATCAGCATGGCGATGGGGGAGCCGAGGGTTTCGCCGGCGCGGACGCCCGCGAGCCACTCGATGTGATCCGACTCGATTTTCATGCGGGCGCCGCGCCCGTACCCGCCCATCCGGCGCTTCAGCTCGACGTCGACCTGCTCGGCCGACACCGGGAGGCCCGCAGGAATCCCCTCCAGGACCGCCACCAGCCCCTTCCCATGGCTTTCGCCCGCGGTGGTAAACCGGAGGCTCATAACGCGCGAGCCCGACAGATGGTCGGGCTCGCTACCGAAGCGTGTGCAATCACTCGAACCTCACCCTCATCGGCGCAGGGCCGTCTTCACCGCCTGCTTTACCGGCAAGGGGTTGTTGATCACGGGGATATTCACCATCACCAGACCCCGGGCCGTGATGCCGAAGAGCAGCTGGTTGCCGGTGGGGCCCTTGGCCACGCGCAGCGGCCCGATGATCGGGTCGCGGAGCGGCAGGGAGCCGATCTGGGCGCCGTGGAACGTATCGAACACCGAGACCGAGCCGTCGGGCTGCGCGGCGAAGATCACCCGGTCGTTCTGGTTGCCGGCGCCGCCGCAGGGCGGGCAGCTCCCGAACGGCGAGAAGGTGTGGTTGTAGTTCATGTCCATCCCGGAGGCACCCGTCGGGGCCGGCGCCGTGACCGCGAGGCGCAGGTTGGCGTCCAGGAAGTAGATCGAGTCGGCGCGCACCGCGTTGGTGAGCCCGTTGAAGTTCGTGGCGATGGACGTGATCCGGATGCCGGTGTTCGAGATGAAATCCGACACCTGGAAGGCCGGGCTCATCCCGAAATCGGTGTCGTTGTCTCCGGCGTCGCTCGGGCCACTGGCCCCGGCGGGCGAAACGTTGCAGGTAGTAAACGTGCCTGCGCCCTGGTTAAGCGGCTGCCGGGAGTCATAGCTCATCACGCGGGCGAACGCCGCAGAGATGTTTCCGCCTTCGCCCATGAAGCCGTGCGCGAAGTTCCCGGAGTTCCGGACGAACGTCGAGTCCCCGAGTCCGAAGGAGCCGAAGTCGACGGTGACACCGGGGCAGGCCGAGAGCACTACCGTGCTCGTGTTGCCGCGGTTTTCCACCACACGCAGCGTGTCGGAAGAGGAACCCGAATTCTGCGCGCCGATCTCCCAGAACAGGTGCCCGAACACCGACCCCGGATTCTGGGTCATCCGCTCCATGCGCAGCGTGCCGCGACCCGAGAACGGAGACGTGCTGGAGACCGTCGGCGTGGTCGAGTATAGGGCGAACACCCCGTCCGGGCCACATGCCGTGCCGCCCGAGGGCCGGCAGATGGCCGCCACATACTGGGGTCGGTCTGAAACGTCGTAGTAGGTGATCTGCACTTCGTAGACGCCCCCCGCGTTCAGCACCTGGTACTTCTCGATGATGAAGTTCGGGAGTGCCTGCCGCCAGGACAGCGCGCGCACGCCGGGCCGCACGTCCAGGACCGACAATTCGGTCCCACCGCTATTGGCGACGATCACACTGTCCTGATAATTGCCCAGGGTGTCCGTGGGCCAGAGCGCAATGCCCACGGGCTGCGGGCCTGAGGTCGGGATGCCTGCCGCCACGAAGGTGCTGTTCGCCACCTGGAAGATCTCGAGACGCGACAACGCGGTGTTGGTGAGGTACACCTCGTTGGTGTTCTTGCTGTAGATGGCGTCGCCGATCTGGCCGCCCGCCGGCAGGGCGAAGGTCCGCCCCGCCACGATGGTCACCGTGTCCGACCGCGACGCGCCGCTGGGGCTCGGGACGGTGAAGACCGCACCCGTGACACCACGGTTCCGTGCCACCGCCCCGTCGATGGCGAACGCCTGGACGATGACTTGCGTCGGGAAGGACACGATCGCGCTCAGCTTCAGCGACAGCGTGACCTTCTGGTCGGTGGTGGTCCCCGCGAAGTTGAGCGAGTCCCCGCCGATGGGGTTGCCGAGGAGGTCCGTGACCTTGAAGCCGACCCGGGTGATGCCCGACGGATCGGTGGCGTGGATGGTGATGCTGTCCGACGCTTCCGAGCGGAGGGCCACCACCTGCGAGACCTCCGGCGGCGTGTTGTCGGTGGCCACCGATTGGATGGTGACGGTCACCGCCGCGCTGACCGCGCGCCGGCCCGCCGAATCCACAGCGAAGCCTACCACCTGGAAGGTGCCGGTAGTGCCCGTCACCAGGACCGAGTCCGAGAAGATGGTGGAGTCGGGGAACGGGGCCGAGCCGGTGGAGATGGAGTCGGCGGTCGTCGCGGTCTGTCCCGCGGTGCCACCGATGGTCCACCCCAGGCGGCGGATACCGCCCGCCTGCTGTACGGCCTTCACCTGGATCGGGATGTATTTCCCGTTGCCCGCCACGGCGCCCGCGGTGGGCGCGAGCAGGAAGGCGGCGAGCGCCTGCTTGTTGGACAGGAAGATCGTGATGGTATCGGGCTTGGAGCGGTTTCCCGCGCCG
>DATBBZ010000137.1:0-1964 GCA_036270745.1 Gemmatimonadales bacterium
AACCACAGGCGCTGCGCCTCCGAGACGCGCACCTCGCCCCCCATCCGGTACTGCCATCGGTCGGCCGCGGCGGCGTAGCCCACCCTCGTATCCAGCACGACACCCGGAATCTCCCGCGAGGTGCGCCCCAGGCCCATGTACGCGCCGTCCACCCGATTGTAGTCGAGGGCGTCGGATTGATTCACGACCAGTGAGAGGACGACGATCCCGCGGCGCACCCGCTCCGCCAACCCGGGTGGCGTCGAATCGACGCGCGCCCAGGCGGCCCGCTCCGCCGCACTGAGCGGGATTTCCTCCAGCCGGGCTCGCGTCGCGCTGTCCACCCGATCGGCGTGCTCATCCACCACCACACGATATTCCCGCAGACCGGGCGGTCGATTCCCCTCGTTGAAGCGGAAATCGTCGAGGGTGGCCACGTGCTCGAACGCGGGCCGGCGCGGGAAACCGGGGACCGGAACGGCGAGATGCGCCACGGGCAGCGCGATCACGATGTCACCGGTCAGCTGGATCAGTGCGGGCATCCAGTGGCCGCCGCCCATGTCCCGCAGCACCTGCCGGTAGCGGAGATTCCGAATGAACCGGAACTGCACGGCATCATTGACCCCGACGTCGATGGCGAGCACGTCGTAGGTCGAGTCGGCGATGTCGATGATCCCGGCGAAGAGCGGTGACGCCTGCGTTTGGGGCTCGATCGCGAGGCGGAACGCCCGCCGGCCGTCGATCTCCAGCGTGTCGAGGACGCGGTATCGGTAAGCCTCGGTGGCGTCATCGGCGATCGGTGATACGAGCGAATACCTCCGCAGGTCGATGCGGTTACGATTGAAATCCACGATCTCTCCGACCGAGACCAGGTTCTGTTCCGCATCGATGTGACGGGACTGGCGGCGGGCGAGGATCGTCTCCTGGTAGCGGCCCGGCTGCTCCCAGTACGCCGACGTGCGGGTCTCGGTGATGAGGACGACCGCCGAGGCGGAGTCCGGAGGCTTGTCGAGGTCGCGCAGCACGAATTTCACGAACGCGCGATACGAGTAATCGTGGATGCTCGCGAGGCGCTCGTGCTTGCGCGCGATGGCGCGTTCGATGATGCGGCGCGCCGGATCGTCCGCCGCGTTGACCACCACCGGCTCCAACCCGACCGGAACCGCCTGCAGGTGGAGGTCGAGGTGCACCAACCGGCCCTGCGCCGCGAGTGGTACAGAGAGGGGCTGGTACCCGATGCGGCGGACGTCGATCACGATATTTCCGGACGGGCCGCTAATCCGGTAATGCCCGGCGTCGTCCGTCAGGGTCGAGCGATCGGTCCCGGCCAGGCGGACGGTCGCGAGGCGGATGGGCGCGTTCGCGACGGAGTCATAGACGACACCCTCCACGACCACCGTGTCCCACGGACCGCCTTGCTGGGCGCGGGCGGCGCCCGGCCAGATGACGCCGAGCGCGCACGAGAGGGCGACGAAGAGGCGGGGCAACCCGTATTCCATCGTTCGGTCAGTTGCTGTGAGAATACCCCCATGATGAAGACCGCGCCGGCGTCGGCTATAGATTGGCGGGTGATGAAAGCGTTCGAGACTCACGACGCCACGGACCTGGCCCGGATCGGCGTCCTCTTCGGGCCCCCGGGCATCATCATCCTCTCAGCCGCCTGGACCTTCCTGTACGCCAAGGACGCCATTTCCGGCCCGACGTATCTGCTGCTTCTGGCCGCGACCATTCCGATCACCTTCGCCGGCGTGGGTGCGATCTTCCTCGCCGTGCGGACCACCGCGGTCGGAGTGGCGCACATGGTGACCGCCGCGGGGAATATCGCTCCGCCGCCGAGCTATCCCCAGCAGGATCTCCTCATCGGACAGGGGAGATACCCCGAGGCAGCGGATTACTTCCGCGATCACATACGGATCGCCCCGGACGATGTGGATGCACGGCTCCGCTTGGCCGACTTGCTCGAGCGTCATCTGGGCGATCTCGCC
>DATBBZ010000138.1:0-3596 GCA_036270745.1 Gemmatimonadales bacterium
CCTTCAGGTACAAGGCCTGCTCCAGAACAAGACCGTGGCGATCCACGTCCACAGGACGGTGGAGACCCTGGCGGTGACTCCTCCGCTCGCGAAGGAAGTGGAAGTCCCGCTCTCGGCGACGGCCAAGTTCGTGGCGCACGCGCTCGCCACCGGCGGCGTCGCGGTGCCCGAAGCCCCGCTCAAATGGATCGTCGGGGACAGCACACTCGCGTCGTTCGATACCACCGCCGGCAATCTGACCGCGCTCAAGGTGGGGAAGACCACGCTCACGGTCCGCGGCCCCGGAGTCGGATTGCAGGCGGTCTGGAACATCTCCGTGATCGCCGGCTCGGTGCGTCTCTCGCAGTCGCACGTGGGACTGCACGCCGGCTCCCGGTTCACCATCAAGGCCGACTTCACCAACGACGGCGGGACGGTCCTGGGCCCCGCCACGGGCCTGACCTGGCAGACCGACGCGCCGGGCGTGGCCACGGTGACCGCTACCGGTGACGTGACGGCGATCGGTTACGGACGGGCCCGGATCACCGCCACCGCTCCGGGGGGCAAGAGCTCGTCGACGGCCGTCTTCGTGCAGGGTGAGCTCGTGGTCGCGCTCGACCGGGGCGGCAAGAACCACCTGTACTCGCTCGAGCGCTCAAGCCTGACCGAGCTCCGCCGCGTGACCAACGATTCGGGTCCCGAGGTGGAGCCGGCGTTTTCACCGGATGGCAGCCGGATCGTGTTCATGTCCACGCGCGACGGCATCGCGCAGCTCTACTTGATGGACGCCGACGGGACCAACCGTCTCCGGCTCACCAATCGCCAGCAGCCCGACCAGCGGCCGGTGTTCGGCGCGGATGGGCAGAGCGTCGTATTCCAGTCGACGCGCGAAGGAAAGAAGGACGGGCTCGAGCAGATCTGGACCGTGAACGTGGACGGCACGGGACTCAAGGTGCTCACCGACTCGGGTGCCAACCGCCAGCCCACGGTGTCGCCCGACGGGCAGACCATCGCGTTCATTTCCAACCGCGAGAACAAGACGCCCCACGTCTGGCTGATGGCGCGGGACGGGTCGAATCAGCGCGCGTTCATCAGGGGTGGCACCCAGCGCGAGCTCGAGCCGCACTTCCTGAAGGACGGCTCCCTGGCGTTCCTGGTGCAGCGCAAAGACGCCGGGCGCGACGTGACGCAGGTGATGAAGGCCGACCTCGCCGCCGGCACGGTGACGCCGCTCTCCGGTACGGACCTGGCGATCTTCGGCTACGGCGTCTCCCCCGCGGGCGACATGCTCGCGCTGCTCGTGAACGCCGAGGGGCGCCGGGGGCGTTTACAGGTCTACGTGCAGCCCGTGAGTGCCACCGGAAATGCAGCGGCGGTGCCGGTGCCGATCGCGCCCAACGAGCAGATGCTGTCACCGGCGTTCCTGCCCCAGCCCTGATCTTCCGCAGGTGCGTGCCGCAGTTCTCACCGACACCGGCGGTCTCGACCGCCTGACGGTCGCCGACGTCCCGGACCCGGGCGTCCCGGGACCAGGCCAGGTGCGCGTGGCCATTCGCGCCGCCGCACTCAATCACCTCGATCTGTTCGTCGCCAGCGGTCTGCCGGGCATCCATTACCAATTTCCGCACATCGTCGGGGCGGACGGAGCGGGCGTGATCGACGCGGTGGGCCCCGGCGTCACCCGCGTCAAAGCGGGGGACCGGGTGATGATCAACTCCGGTATTTCCGACCGCACGTGCGAGTTCTGCCGCGCCGGCGAGCACTCCCTCTGCATCACGTATCGCATCCTCGGCGAGCATCTCCCCGGCACGCTGTGTTCCGGCATCGTGCTTCCGGAGTTCAACGTCGCCCCGATTCCCGCGGTGACCCCGGCGCTCTCGTGGCCCGAGGCCGCGGCGTTTTCCCTGGTGACGCTGACGGCGTGGCGGATGGTACACACGCGCGCCCAGGTGAAGCAGGGCGAATGGGTGCTGGTGTGGGGGATCGGCGGCGGCGTGTCCCTCAGCGCGCTGCGGATTGCGAAGCAGGCGGGCGCGCGGGTCATCGCCACGTCGTCGTCGGACGCCAAGCTCGCGCGCGCGCGGGAGCTGGGGGCCGACGCGACGCTCAACCACGCGACGCAGGACATCCCCAAGGAAGTACGGGCGCTCACCGAGAAACGAGGCGTGGACGTCGTGGTGGAGAATGTGGGCGAGGCGACGTGGGAGAGGTCGATCCGGGTGCTCGCCAAGGGTGGCCGCGTCGTGACGTGCGGTGGGACGACGGGTCCGATGCTGGTCACCGACGTGCGCCGGCTCTTCTGGGGCGGCTATTCGATTCTGGGGTCGACCATGGGGAACGACGCCGAGTACGCCGCGATTGTCGCGGAGCTTTCCGCAGGCCGTCTCCGTCCCGTGGTCGATCGCGTGTTTCCGCTGGAGCAGGTCCGCGACGCCTACACCTACCTCGACCAGGCTGAGCAGCTGGGGAAGGTCGCGGTGGAGATCTCCGCGTAACCCCGTTCGTAAGTGCCTTCCAGACCCCGGTTTAGGGGTCTTTTTTTCGTTGCTTTTGAGGGTGTAAGTATTTAGATTTTTTGGACTTAGGGCCTTTTCCTGGCCCCCGTTTCCTGACCCCCGACACCTGCCTTTAATGACCGGACCCAACCGAGAACGCATACTCCCGCGCCTCATCGAAGACGAGCTGAAGGAATCCTTCCTCGACTATTCGATGAGCGTGATCGTCCAGCGCGCACTGCCCGACGTGCGCGACGGACTCAAGCCGGTGCACCGCCGGATTCTCTACGCGATGCACGAGCTCGGCCTGGTGCCGGGACGGCCCTACAAGAAGAGCGCCACCGTCGTCGGCGACGTACTCGGCAAGTATCACCCGCACGGCGACATCTCCGTCTACGACGCCCTGGTCCGCATGGTCCAGGAGTTTTCGCTGCGGTACCCGCTGGTGGACGGGCAAGGCAACTTCGGCTCCGTCGACGGCGACCCGGCGGCCGCGTACCGCTACACGGAAACGCGGCTCACCCGGATCGCGATGACGATGCTGGAGGACATCGACAAGAACACCGTCGGCTTCATCCCCAACTTCGACGACCGGCTCCAGGAGCCGACCGTCCTGCCGGCGAAGATCCCCAACCTCATCGTCAACGGCGCGGCCGGCATCGCCGTCGGCATGGCGACCAACATCCCGCCGCACAACCTCGGCGAGGTGGTGCAGGCGCTCCAGCATCTGGTCGACCACCCCGACGCGACCGTGAAGGACCTCCGGAAGTTCGTCCGCGGGCCCGACTTCCCGACCGGCGCGATCATCTACGGGCGGGACGGCATCAAGGACTGCTACGAGAAGGGGCGCGGCCGGATCGTGGTGCGTGCCCGCGCGGCGATCGAGGAGAAACAGTCGGGCCGGCAGCAGATCGTCGTCACCGAGATCCCGTATCAGGTCAACAAGGCGAACCTGATCACGCAGATCGCCGGGCTGGTGCTCGACAAGAAGGTCGAAGGCATCTCGAACGTCGAGGATCATTCGGATCGCGAAGGCATGCGGGTGGTCATCGAGCTGAAGCGGGATGCGGTGCCCGCGGTGGTGCTGAACCAGCTCTACAAGTACACCACCATGCAGACCAC
>DATBBZ010000139.1:0-3305 GCA_036270745.1 Gemmatimonadales bacterium
GGCCCAGCTCTCGTGGCCGGCCTCACCAGGGCCCGGGATGGTGTAGAAGCGCCAGGCCCGCGCACCGGTGCGGGCGTTATAGGCATCGACGAACCCGCGGATCCCGTATTCACCGCCACCTACTCCGGTGACGACCAGCGAATCGAAGGCCAGGGGGGCGCCGGTGATCGAGTATCCGTCCTTGGCTTCCGCTACCGGAACGTCCCACTCCTGCTGCCCGGTCCTCGCGTCGATCGCGATGAGGTGGGCGTCCATGGTGCCCAGGAAGACGGTGTTGCCGAGGACCGCGACGCCGCGGTTCACCCGGCCGCAACAGAGGGACAGCTGGTCGGGCACGTCATGGTGGTAGGTCCAGAGGATGGCACCCGAACGCGTGTCCAGGGCGACCACATCGCCGGGCGGATAGGAGACGTACATCGTCGAGTCCACGACGATCGGCGTGGCCTCCACGCGCCCGTCCGTCGTGGGCAACTGGTACACCCACCGGACCCGGAGGCGACCCACGTTGGCGCGATTCACCTCCGCGAGTGAGCTGTGGCGCGTGGCTGCGTAATTCCCCGAGTACGTGAGCCAGCTCCCGGGTTCCCGGGAGGCCTCGACCAGACGGGCCGGGGTCACCTCCGGCGCCGGTGCCTTGGATGCCGAGCCGCCGGCGATACTCGCCCGGTGCCGGTCGATGGAACGGATATAGGCCACGAGGCGCCAGAGGTCCGGTGCCGGGAGGGGGTGCGCCGGCATCGGCGTCTGGGGGACGCCATTCCGGATGGTGCGGTACAGGGCCCAATCGCTCCCGCCGTGCCTGAACTCTCCGCGCGAGAGATCGGGCGCCGCGCCGGCGTGGGGCCCGGAGCCATGGCACGACGAGCACTGGGCGGCGAACGTGGCGCCTCCAGCCTTCACGTCTTCCGGCGCGGTCAGTGGATCGCTGATCGCCAGGTACGGGTTGTACCCGTTCTCGGCCAGGGGCTCGAGGTAGACGCCGCTCCCGGGCCGCATCATCCGGATGAGGTCCCCCCAGCTGAGGTCCGGGATCCGGCCCCGCGCCTTCGCGGCGACGATCTGTACTCGCCAGCGGGTGCCGGGCACGATGAGCGCCAGGACGAGGACGGCGACGAGCGCCCCCAGCACGAGGATGATGCGCCGCTTCACGTGCCGGCTCCCAGGACCGGCCCGAACGCCGCGACGCGCGGGTACAGGTTCGCGGCACCGCGGACGTCCTGGTTGTTGCGGACGAAGAAGGTCGCCGCGGGGAAGTGGTGGTCGTATTGCTTCTGGACGTCGTACCGGTGGAGGTTGACGCCCAGCAGGTAGGTGCCCGCGCCGAGATGGAGGTGCAGCTCAAAGGTGGTTCGGAAGGGCTGCTCGGGAGTGACCACGAAGGACGGGCACCCCAGACGCTCGGTCGACGTGTTGAACACGTTGTAGCTCGCGTCGTCGTAGACCTGAACGCCGACGGACAACCGCTCGCATCTGGCCCGCGCGCGGATTTCGACCTCCACCGTGACCGTGTCTCCCGCCTGCACCGCAACCGTCTCCTTCCCGTCCTGCTGCTTCAGCCGCACGTCGGCGATGAACGCGTCCTCCGTGGGAGCGTCCTTGTTCCCCTGGCGCGCCCGGTCCAGGTACGCCCGGATCACGTCGGCGGTCGGGCCGATCTTCGCCACCTGGCCCTGGTGGAGCCACACCGTGCGGGTGCAGAGGTCTGAGACGGCATGCAGGTTGTGGGACACGAAGACCACGGTCGCGCCGGCGGTTACGACCTGGGTCATGCGCTCCGCGCACTTCTGCTGAAAGACGTAGTCGCCCACCGACAGCACCTCGTCCACGATCAGGACGTCGGGGTCCACGTGCGCCGCCACCGAGAAGCCCAGGCGGGCGAACATGCCGGAGGAATAGCGCTTCACCGGCGTGTCGATGAAGTCGCTCAGCCCGGAGAACTCCACGATCTCGTCGAACTTTCTCCTGACCTCGGCCCGCGTCATCCCGAGGATGGCGCCGTTGAGGTAGACGTTCTCGCGGCCGGTGAGGTCGGGATGAAAGCCCGCTCCGACTTCGATCAGCGCCGACAGCCGCCCCCGGACGGTCATCTCACCCAGCGTGGGCTTCATGATTCCGGAGAGGATCTTGAGAATGGTGCTCTTGCCCGCACCGTTGTTCCCGACGATGCCCACCGCCTCCCCCCGCAGGATCTCAAACGACACGTCCCGGAGGGCCCAGAAGTCCCGCGTGTCGGCCGCGGGGCCACGCCCCAGGAGCCGACGGACCATTCCGGGGACCAGGTCGCGCAGCGAGTCGTACATCTCGCCCTTCTTGAAGCGTTTGGAGACGCTCTGCATGGCCAGCGTGATATCGGCGGCCACGTCAGATGCTCTCCGCGAAGTAGGGCTCGAGCCGCTTGAACGTGACGAGGCCGATCACCAGAATGGCGACCGACACGGCCGCGCTATAGGCGACCCAATAGAGGGGGGGCGGCTGCTGGTGCGCGATGGTCTGGGCCAGCCCCTCGAGCACGGGGGATACCGGATTGATCAGGAGGATGGTCCGGAACCGCGCAAAGATGTCTGCGCTGAAGAAGACGGGTGTGATGAAGATGGCGAAGGTGAGGAACACCTCCACCAGATACTTGACGTCGCGGAAGAAGAGGCTGGCGGCAGAGAGCAACGTGCCGAGCCCCACCGTGAAGACGACGAGAATGAGGACGAGGACCGGTACCCACAGGAGCTGCACACTGACGCCGGTACCGACGATCGCGAGGAAGATGGTCAGGGCCACGCTCGCCACGGCGAAGTCGACGAAGTTCGCGGCCACCGCGGCCAGCGGGAAGATTTCCCGCGGCATGTAGATCTTCTGAACCAGATTGACGTTGCCGATCAGCGAGTTGGCGGCGAAGCGGGTCGCGGCGACGAAAAAGGCCCAGGGGACCGCGCGGACCGACACGTCGGCCAGGTCGGAGGTCACGAGCTTCGTCCCCGCGACGTACGCAAACGCGGCCCGCACCACGATTCCGGCCCCTACGATCAGGAGTGGCATCAGAATGGCCCACAAGAACCCCATCACCGACTGTTTGTAGCGGATCACCACCTCGCGCCACGTGATCATGTAGAGGAGATCGCGGCGCCGGTACACCTCCTGGAGCCAGGCGATCACGGCTGGAGCACCAGCTTCCGGGCGTAGAACGCTTCGGCGTATCCATCCGGGGCCCCGCACTCGATGCCCCGGAGCCGGGGCAGGGCGGCGAAGGTGTCCGCTGTGAACCAGCGCTTGGAGCGCTGGGAGGGGAAGACGGCCAGCAGGTGCGCGGTCTT
>DATBBZ010000140.1:0-1780 GCA_036270745.1 Gemmatimonadales bacterium
AGGCCGGTCGGATCCTGGCGGACGCGGAGCGCGTGACCGCGATCGAGCTGCTCGCGGGTGCGGAAGGGCTCGAGTTTCTGAAGCCCCTGTCGCCGGGAAAGGGCGTCGCGAAGACCTACGCCGCCATCCGGAAGCTGGTCCCACCGCTGGACGGGGATCGGCCCTTTCAGGCGGACATCGAGCTCGTCACGGAGAAGATCCGCGCCGGCGCCTTCGACCCCGGCGAGACCGCGTGAAGGGCGCCCGTCCGGTGCGGGCTCCCCGCGGCAGCACTCGCACCTGCCGGGGGTGGGTGCAGGAAGCGGCGCTCCGCATGCTCATGAACAACCTCGATCCCGAGGTGGCCGAGCGCCCGGACGATCTGGTCGTGTATGGTGGGACGGGGCGCGCAGCGCGCGACTGGGCGTCGTTCGACGCCATCTGCCGGACCCTCACCACGCTCGCCGACGACGAGACGCTGCTGGTGCAGTCGGGGAGGCCGGTCGGCGTCTTTCGCACGCACCCCGATGCGCCCCGGGTGCTCATCGCCAACGCGAATCTTGTGGGCCGCTGGGCGACGTGGGACGTCTTCCGGGATCTGGAGCGTCGGGGGCTGACCATGTACGGCCAGATGACGGCCGGCTCGTGGATCTATATCGGCACGCAGGGGATCCTGCAGGGCACGTACGAGACGTTCGGCGCAGTGGCACGCCGGGATTTCGGCGGAACGCTCGCGGGCCGGATGGTGGTGACGGGCGGGCTGGGCGGGATGGGTGGCGCGCAGCCCCTCGCGGCGACCATGAATGGCGGCGTATGCCTCGCGATCGACGTCGATCCCTCGCGGGTCAAGCGGCGCCTGGAAACCCGCTACCTGGACAAAGCCACCGACTCCCTGGACGAGGCGCTCCGCTGGTGTGAGCAGGCGCGCGCGTCACGCACGGCGCTGTCCGTGGGGTTGACCGCCAACTGCGCCGATGCCCTCCCGGAGATTGCGCGCCGCCGCGTGAAGGTCGACGTCCTGACCGATCAAACCTCGGCACATGACACCCTGAACGGCTATGTCCCCGCCGGAATGTCCCTGGCGGAGGCGGTGATCCTGCGGGAGAAGGCCCCGGCCGGGTACTCCCGGGCCGCGACGGCGTCCATCGTCGCGCACGTCGAGGCCATGCTCGCGCTCAAGGCGCAGGGCGCCGTCACCTTCGACTATGGCAACAACCTCCGGACCGTCGCGAAGGACGCCGGGCTGAAGAACGCGTTCGACATCCCCGGATTCGTGCCGGAATACATCCGGCCGCTCTTCTGTGAAGGGAAGGGCCCATTTCGCTGGGTGGCGCTGTCGGGTGATCCCCGGGATCTTGCGCGCACGGACGATCTGGTGCTCGAGCTGTTCCCCAAGGAAGAACACCTGCGCCGCTGGATCACCCTGGCCCGCGAGCGCGTGGCCTTCCAGGGACTCCCGGCGCGCATCTGCTGGCTGGGGCAGGGGGAACGCGCCCGGTTCGGAGCCGCGCTGAACGACCTGGTCGCGAACGGAGAACTCTCCGCGCCGATCGTGATCGGCCGCGACCATCTCGACACCGGCTCCGTTGCGTCGCCCTTCCGCGAGACCGAGGCCATGCGGGACGGATCGGATGCGATCGCCGACTGGGCCATCCTCAATGCGCTCTTGAACACCGCGTCGGGGGCCTCGTGGGTTTCGTTCCACCACGGCGGTGGCGTCGGCATCGGCAATTCCCTCCATGCCGGACAGGTCATCGTGGCGGACGGCACGCCGGAGGCCGCGCGACGGCTCGAGCGGGTC
>DATBBZ010000141.1:0-8099 GCA_036270745.1 Gemmatimonadales bacterium
AAGGTCGATACCACGTGGCTGATCGGCGAAACGCCGAACCACATCCTCGACTCGACCCAGATCTACATCACGCCCAAGACCGGCGGCGGTGCCCCCGCGTTCATCTATGTGGCCGGTGGCGACGCGCAGGTGGACACGCCCAAGGCAGTCCTGCCGGTCCCGCTCCAGACCCTGGTGACCGACGCCAACGGGATCCCGGTGGGGCTCGCCAAGGTCACGTGGGCCAAGACGGGCCAAGGTTCCTTCGTCACGCCCGACACCACGGTGGCTGACTCCTTCGGGTTTGCGAAGGCGACCTACAAGCTCGGGACCGGCCTCGGGACCGATACCATCACGGCGTCTCTCGTGGGCATCTTCGCGGGCCCGCCGCCCTCGGTCACCTTTACCGCGACCGCCGACACCGGCCTCACGCTGTCGTTCGATACCGCGACCTACATCCTGGGCAAGTCCCAGGTGTCGTTCAGCATCTTCCTGACCAGCCGCATTCCGGTGGGCCAGGACCTCACGGTCCATATCGGGCGCTCGGACAGCGCCGCGGCTCCCGGCGCGCAGGTATTCGGGATTGTCGGGTCCACCATCGTCATTCCGGCGGGCACGCAGACGGGGTGCTGCGTGTCGATCACGGGCAACAACGTAGGCTCGGCCCACCTGATCGCCCATGCGGCAGGCTACAAGGATGCGACCTCGAGCGTGATCATCACGACGCCGCACCTCGTCGTCGACTCGAGCCTCGTGACCTACGATGGGTCTCTGTCGGTGCCCATGCTGCTCGAGGTGGCGGACTCCACCGGAGCCGTCCATTTCACCGCCAACGATCTCGTCATCAAGGACTCCGCCTCAGATCCCACCATCGCGAAGGCGGATTCCGCATCCTATACCATTCCAGCCGGGAACTTCTACGCGGTGCCATCCATCGGCGGCCTGAAGCCGGGGAGCACTCCCATTGCGTGGCGGGCGGCTGGGTATCCGACGGCGGTCACTCAGGTGCAGGTCGATACCGCATTTCTCTACGTCTACGCGGGCAGCCCGTACGCGGCGGGTCTGGGCCAGACGACCACCGACAACTACATGTACTTCCCGGCCAACGTCAGGTCGGCGGTCGTGATCACTCTCTCCAGCTCCAATCCGTCCGTCTTCACAGTACCGGCGGCGGTAACCATGCTGCCGGACTCGTACTTCGTGTACTTCCCGATCACCGGAAAGGCACTGGGCAGTGCCAACCTGACGGTGCGCGTGCCGGGTGGATTCGTGTCGGACTCGGTACAAAACCTCACCGTCAATACGCCGGTGATCCAGCCGGTGGTGGCCGCCTCGGTTGCACGGACCGTGAAGACCCAGGTGTATGTCTACGCGGAAGACACCCTCGGCTACCGCACGGGGTACGTGACGGCGCCCCTCGCGGTGCATGTGTCGACGAACGACCCCAACGGTCTGGTGGATTCCAGCGGGAACATCACGATTCCGGCGGGGCAGTCGTACGATTCGATCGGCGTGACCTTCAACAGTACCGGGGCGTTCAATGTGTTCGCGACCGCATCCGGATACACGACGGGGAGCACGCTCACCAACTCGGCCGCGCCTCCCATTGGCGTATCGGCGGCCAGGTCGACCGTCACGCCAATGCGGATCAAGGTGGTTCCGATGTACCCGGATTCACTACGAAGGAAAGTGTCGCCGCAGGTCCGGAAGAAGCCGGCCCCGCCGAGGCGGTAGGGCCTAGACCCGGAAGCCCTTCATGAGGGAGCGGAGCTTCTCGGCGGCCTGCAGCAAGCCGCCCGAGGACGCCGCCATCTCTTCGGTAGATGCGCCCTGCTCCTCGGCCGCCGCTGAGACTTCCTGGGCTCCCGCGGCGTGGTTCACCGAGCGGGACGCGACCTGCTGGGCCCGCTCGCCGATGTGATCGGTGACCTCGCGGTTGACGCCGGCGGCATGCCGGACCCGCGCCGCCGCCCGTTCCACCTCTTCCACCGCCGCCACGATCTCCGCCAACCCGGTGGCGGCCCCACGCGCCGTGCTCTCGATGCCATGGACCTTGGTCTGGCCGGTGCCCATGGTGACGGTCACTTCGTCCACGCGCTTCCGGATTGCGGTCGTGGTCTGCGCCACGTCCTCGGCGGCGCGGGCCGACTCGTCCGCCAGCTGCCGGACTTCCTGCGCCACCACGGCGAACCCCCGGCCATGCTCGCCGGCGCGCGCAGCTTCGATGGCGGCGTTCAGCGCCAGCAGGTTAGTCTGGGACGAAATCCGCTTGATCAGCTCCACGAAGTCGTCGATCGACGCGCTCTGCTGGGCCAGAGCGGTCACCTGACCGGAGGTGGTTTGCACCACCTCCCGCACCTCGAGGAGCGCGGTGGAGGCGGCCAGGACGTCGTGCCGGTGGCGGTCGGCCACGTTCCGGATCTCCTCACCGAGCTTCGTGACGCGCTCGGCGGCCTCCGTGATCTCACTGGCGGCCGCTTTGAGCTGCGCCAGTCCGGCACCCATGTCGTTCAGCTCGTTTCTCTGCTTCTCGGCGCCTGAGGAAATCTCCACCATGGCCGTCGAGACTTCCGCACTCGACGCGGCCAGCTCCTCGCTCACGGCGGACAGGTCTCCCGCCGACGTCGCGATGCGGTCCGCCTCGGTGATCACTTCGGTGACGACGCCGCGGAGCCGTTCGCCCATGTCGCGGATGGCAGCCGCGAGAACCTCGAACTCCGAAGGCATTTTCCCGGTGCTCAAGGGCCGCAGGTCGCCGGCGCCGAAGCGCTCCGCGGCCGTTGCCAGGCGGCGGAGGGGCGCTTCGACCATCGTGAGCGTACCCCAACCGATGAGGGTGCCGCCGACCACCGCGAGGACGAGGACACCACTCAACAGGAAGGTCATCCGCCGCGCCAGGCCCGAGAGCCGGTCAGTGGCCTGGCGGGAGCGATCGGCTTGCCTGGCGCCGAGCGAGAGCAGGATGGTGGTGAGCTCGCGGGCGGGGCCGCGCGCCGCCTGCGCTTCCTGCTGGGCCTGGGGGGCGCGTCCGATGTCGTCGAGCGCATGCGCCAGGGAGTAGGTCACCTCGATCTGTCCCTGGATTTGCTGGACCCGGTTTACCGACAGTCGGTCTTCGACGGTGAGTCCTTCGATGCCGCTCAAGCTCTTCGCGTCCGTGTAAGCCGAGTCCGCGTTCTGGTGGAAGTCGGCGGCGGCGGTGGTGGAGGGTTCGTTCAGGTACTGCTCGGCGGCGCGAATCTCGGCGAAGGTCGACGCCATCACCGCGGTCGAGATCTGGTTGGAGGTCTGGAGCCGGCCCAGCTCCTGCGACACCGCGTCCCGCATCGTCCAGAGGGAGTAGATCCCGGCACCGGCACCGATGAGGAGGAGCAGGGCCAGGGACGCGAACCCGGCCACGATCCGCCACCGGAGAGTGTCGAACCGGCCGATCATCGGGTCCGGTCGAGCTCGAGGTGCCCGGCGTGGGCGACGCCGATCACGACGGTCTTGGCCGGCACGTCGCCCAGAGAATCGAACGCGACGGTCCCCGTGACGCCCTCGTAGGCCGGACGCCCGCGGCCCACCTGCGCCAGATAGTCGCGGATGGCACCCCGGTCGGCGCCGACCTGCTCGATGGCCTTGGCCAGCAGATTCACGGCGTCATACGTCTCGGCGCCGGTGTCGTCGGGACGCTGACCGTGGTTCGCCCGGGCATACGCGGCCACGAAATTCGCGTTCGCGGCCCCCGGGCGGTCGGCGAGGTACGACAGGGAGATCCGCGTGCCTTCCGCGAGCACCGTCTCCGCCTCGACCCCCGCGAGCCCGTCTCCCCCGATCACCGGTACCCGGTCTCCCAGGCGCCGGAGGTCCTTCAGCGCCAGCGCTCCGCCTTCCGGATCGGCGGCCACGACGAGCACGTCCACGCCGCCAGCCTTGCTGATGCGCGCCAGGTAAGGCTCGAGGGTGGCGGTTGTGGCGAAGAAGGGGTCTTCCGACACCACGGTGCCCCCCAGCTGGCGGAACTCACGCGAGAAGGCGCGCTTCATGCCCCGGCCGTAGTCGTCGTTCTCGAACAGGACCGCGACCCGCGCCGCATGCAGGGTGTTGCGGGCGAAGCGGGCGAGCGCTGGACCGTGGGACAGGTCGGTAGGGCAAGTCCGGAAGAAGTAGGGAGACACGCCGGAAAGGTCGGGGCTCGAGGCCGTGGGGGAGACCACCGGGAGGGGGTTCCGGCCACTGCCGTACACGCCCATCGCGGCCTGCGTGATTCCGGACGTCACGTGCCCCACCACGGCCACCACCGCGGCGTCGTCCACCAGCCGGCGCGCAATCCGCACGGCCACGTTAGGGTCCCCGGAGTCCGGCAGGAAGCGCACTTCCAGGTGGCGGCCCCCGATGCCGCCGCGGGCGTTGATCTGACTGACGGCCAGATCCGCGGCCTGGTGCATGCTCACGCCGCTGGCCTCCTTCACGTCGCCGGAGACAGCGATGGTGATGGTGCCACTGGACCCGGCGCACGCCGCCGACCCGAGGGCGATGAGCAAGGGCAGGGGGAGGGGGAGGGCAACTTGGCGCAGGGGCATCCTCCGGAGTGGGGAGAGGCGAACCGCGGCAAGGTTAAAGCCACGTATGGGGTTCCGCAATGCCGTCCGGGGGATAATTTGGACCTGTGGATCAGGTCGCCACGCTCTTCCAATTCACCGGCGCACTGGAACGCCTGCTCACGACGCGGGACACCGCGGCGTTCGAAGCGGTGTGGGATGCCGAGGAGCTGGAGCGGGTGGGGTGGGAGGCGGTCACGGTCGCGCGCCATCCGCATGCGGAGCCCTTCGAGCGCGGCCTCGCGGCACTCGACCGCCGGCTCCTGGCCGCACTCGCCCGCGCCCGCGCGCTCCGGGACCTCCACACCAGCACCTTCCGGGTCCCCGAGTTGGAACGCTGGCAGCACGCCGCCGCGGCTGCGCTGGTCGCCTCGCGGTGGGGGAGTGCCGGGTTGCGCACGGTGATCGCCGATCCCCTGGCGCCCCTCGCCCGCCGCTACTTCGCGTTCCTGGCCCTGGCCGAGCGGCATCCGCCCGCGGCGGGGCCACTCTTTCAGCGGTACCTGCGCACGCCCGCTTCACACCACGCGTTCGTCGCCGCCGCGGTGGAGGCGGCGCGGTGGTATCCGGGGCACGTCCCTGATCTGCTCGCGCTCTTCGACCGCATCCGCGGCGAGCAGCTGCGCCGGCGTTTCCTGGGCCCAAAGATCCTGGGGTCGCTCTACTACCTGGGCGATCCCGATGCCCTGCCGCTCTTCCATGAGCTGTGTGTGAGCGGGCATACCAACGCCGATGCGGACCGGTGCGAAGTGATCCGGGCACTCGTGGCGGTGCGCCGGCAGACCGGCGTGGTGCCGCCGAGCGTCAAGTATCCCGATGGAACGTCGGCCGAGGTTGGTTCGGCGCTGGATGCGGCGGAGGCGATGTATGAGGAGGAACGTGGCCGGTTGTCGCCGGTCACGGTGATCTAGTCCCGTTCAGCCCTTCTTCGCGGCTTCCTTGGGCACGTAGTGCCCGATGCCACGTATGACATCGGTGTCGGTCAGCTGGATGAAGATCCAGCGCCGTGACCCGCGCGCCCGCCAGGTGAGCCGAACGAACTGGTGGCCCTGACGCCATTCCCAGGCGGCGGTCCCGACCGGATGCGGCGGGCCGTAGCGGCCCCGCAGCTCCCGCTGAGCCCTCATCACCAACTCCGTGGTGCCGGAGTCGCCGAAGGACACCACGTCCGCCTTCCCATCGATGAAATGCCCGCTCAGGTAGAACTCGGCGCCGTCATCCGGATCGTGGATGATGACGCCACATTCCATCACCTGGGCGGTGCGGGTCGACGTGTTGCAGATCATGGGCGTGGCACCGGCCCGGGTCAGTTTCCGCGCCCGCAGCTCGAAATCGGAGGCCGTGACGCCGGCGTGAAATCCGCGATAGGGGAGCATGCCGGTGGGGGCCGGCGAAGCGGGGGCTGCCGGCGTGGCTTGACTGGCGAGGAGACTTGGGACCAGGAGTAGCGTGAAGGTCAGCGTACGCATCGACTGACAATATAGGGCTGGAAAATGAAAAACGGGCCCGGTTTGCACCGGGCCCGTCCCTCCAGCGTTCCTGCCGGACTCAAGCCTTGCGGACGTTCTGCGCTTGAAGGCCCTTGGGTCCCTGGGCGACTTCGAACTCCACGCTGTCACCCTCTGCGAGACTGCGGAACCCTTCCGCCTGGATCGCCGTGAAGTGGACGAACACGTCCGGTCCCGACTCCTGCGCGATAAAGCCGAAGCCTTTCGCGTCGTTGAACCACTTCACCTTGCCCTTAGCCATCTGTTGCATCCTCGAACTGAGGGGCACTGCCCCGGAATGGTGCGACGCTGACCACCGCGATCAGCGACGGGCTCAAACAAAAAACCGCGAGACTTGAGGTTCTCGCGGTGCGCAGCCCAACCGGTGGCGGTGCCACGTCTTGCTTGAACCGCGGCAAAAGTAGAGGTGGGTTTGGAGGGTGTCAATGATGGTAAACGACCACACGCAAACGGCTTGCGCGGTTAGCAACGCCATCGTGCCGCATAACGACAGCATCAATACACAACAATCCCATCGGAACTATAACGCGATATAGGGGAATATCTTATGGCTTGGTCGTCCGTGTCGGGAGCGGTGGGAGGCCGACCATGGCCCGCCAGGCGCCGATGGCCGCTTCGTAGCTTTGAATGAAGGGCATGAGATGCTCAACCGAGGTCTTGGGATCGCGCGCCGCCTGCACTTCGCAGGTGTTCGTTTCCCGGGCGATCGAGTCGATCTGAATGATGACCTGCCGGGCGATCTTCTTGTTGTCGCCTTCATAGGCTGCGGAGGGCATTTTCGCGACTCCGGTCCGCAGGAAGCCGCGCCCCGTGCCGCAGAAGCCTGCGAGGAGCTTTCCGGCGCGCTTGAGCTGGGTGGGGCTGGTGCCGGCGCGTGTCACGTTCTCGATGCCGCTCTTGATCTGCCCGATCCCGCGCGCGGCCGTGCGGAGACCCTGCATCCACTTCTGCTGGTCCGCCGTGGGAGGGGGCGGCGTCGAGTCGGCGTGCGTGGAGTCGGCCGGCTTGGACGCGGGGGTGCTGTCCTGGGCGGCCAAGGGTGCGGTCGCGAGGGCTCCGGCCACGCTCAGCAACACGACGAGTCGACGCATGCGCTTCTCCTGAACAAGGTCTGTCTGGGCTACTGGCACAGGGTTATAATCACGCAATGACCGTTCCCGCAACCTCGCGAATCGTCCGCACGTTCGACGACCGGGCCGACGCCCTCGCCCACTTCTTCCAGCGGGCGGGAGAAGCGCCGCGCCTGCTGGCGTTCGACGACACGGTGGGCTGTCCCCTCGATCAGGCCCTGGCGGCCATCGAGTGGACCGCCGCGGTCGGCATTCTGGCCGAGGACGACCTGCTGCACGCGGCGCGGGTGAGCGCGGACGCGGCGGCCGCGGTGGTCGAACGCCGGGACGGCGACGCTCGGGTCTTCGTGTACTTCGGCCCTCAAATGGATGCCCCGCCCGCCGATCCGTACGAGGGTACGCTGCTGTATGACGAGCCTGGCGTCCGGGCCTACATCTTCACCCAGCGGGTCCACGCGGTCGCCCACTTCCTCAGAGCCACACAAGGTCTGGGGGCCGTACTCAGCATGTTGTCCCGCCGGGCTCCGGAGCTGCGTCACGTCCGGCGGTGGATCCAGGCACTCTTCGCGGAACCGGTCGGCAGTCATTCGACTCAGCTCCTGTCCGGCTGGTTCGCGACCAGCGGGGCCGGTTGTCTCTTCCTGCCTCCGCAGCCGGGCGAGCCCCTCACCTACTGCGAAGTCGGTATCGACTCCTGATGCTGCTCATCCTGGTGCCGCTCTGGGGCGCGCTCGTCGCGCCTGGAGTCCCGTCGTTCCGTCAGGTCCCCGACAGCACCGTCCTGCGCCGCTACGGTGACGCCGTGAACGCCACTGCCGACACGCTGGACATGCTCCGGGGCATGGCCCAGGCCTTCCGCAACGATCTCCAGACCGCGTCGCCCACCATCATCCTCGCTCGGGCGACCTCGGTGCAGAGCGCGTGCGCTTCCGGCGTCAGCTCGATACGGCGGCTCCAAG
>DATBBZ010000142.1:0-15963 GCA_036270745.1 Gemmatimonadales bacterium
GTCGCGAAACGACGTGGGGCGGGTCGCGGCGTACGGGACCGTGCGGGTGACCAACTTAATGGTGCTCGAGCGGTACTCCCACGTGCAGCATCTGGTGAGCGAAGTGCGCGGCAAGCTGCGCGCCGGCTACGACGCACTCGACGCCCTGCGGGCCTGCTTCCCCCACGGCACCGTCACGGGAGCACCGAAGGTGCGGGCCATGGAAATCATCGACGAGTTGGAGCCCGAGGCCCGCGGCCCCTACGCCGGCGCGGTCGGGTACATCGGCTGGGGCGCCAAGAGCCTGGACACCGCCATCGCCATCCGCGCCGCGCTGGTCCTGAAGGACCGGGTGGTGGTGCGGGCGGGGGCCGGGATCGTGGCGGATTCCGATCCGGGACGAGAGTTCGCCGAGACCGAACACAAGGCGCAGGCGGTCCTGAAGGCCCTCGCCCTCGCGCGGGCCCAAGGCCAGGGATAGTTTCCCGCATCGTGTTCAAGCTGCTGAGCATATCCGGGGAGCAGTCCATCGACCTGGCCGCGGGGAAGACGCTCGTCGTCGGCCGCGCCGTCACGTCGGACATCCCCATCTACGACCCCACCATCTCCCGCCGCCACGCCGAAATCACCCTCACCGACGCCGGAGTCCGTATCAAGGACCTGGGCTCCTCGAACGGCACGTTCCTGAACGGCGCCAAGGTCATGGACGGGGACGCGACCGAGAATGACGTGGTGACCTTCGGGAAGGTGGCCTTCAAGGTCGTGCCGATCACGCCGCCGGCGCGGGCGGCGGTGACTACCCCAGCGCCGCCGAGCACCAACCAGGGCACCAAGGGGTCGGGCGTTCCCGGCGGCACCATCGTGCGCGCCCTTCCCATGTCGCCCTCGGGGAATGTGCCGGCCATCAAGGAGATCGGCCCGTCGGGGGGGCACCTCAAGGTCGACGCGAAAGACCTCTACGAGCGCCAGTCGCAAAAGCTGAAACTGCTCCTCGACATTTCACAGGAGCTGTCCAAGCAGCAGGACCTGGACCGCGTGCTGGAGAAAGTCGTGGACCTCACGTTCCAGGTGATGAGCGTGGACCGCGTGTCCATCCTGCTGCTCGACACCAAGACCAACGAGCTGGTGCCGCGGATCTCCCGCGCCCGCACGGGGGACGCCCAGGCCGCGAAGATGGTTCCCCAGTCCATCGCCCGGAAAGTGGTCGAGGACCGCGTGGCCATCCTGTCCGACAACACCGCGGCCGACGATCGTTTCAAGGGCAAGTCGATCGTGATTCAGAGTGTGCGCAGCGCCATGTGCACGCCGCTCTTGTCCAACGACCAGAAGGTCCTGGGCATCCTGTACGTCGACAACCAGACCGCCATCCACTCGTTCCAGGACGAGGACCTCGACTTCCTCATGGCGTTCGGCGGGTTGACGGCGTTCTCCATCGAGCGCTCCCAGTTGGCCGACCGCCTCCGCCGCGAGGCGCTGGTCCTCTCGAACTTCCAGCGCTACTTCGCGCCCAACGTCGCCGCCCAGATCGTCCAGCAGGAGGGCGCGGTCCAGCTCGGCGGCGCCAAGCGGCCGGTGGTGATCTTCTTTTCGGACATCCGCGGGTTCACGCCCATGTCGGAGACGATGAGCCCGGATGACGTCGCCAACCTGCTCACCGAGTACTTCACCGAAATGGTGGAAATCGTCTTCGAGCACTCCGGCTCGCTCGACAAATTCATGGGCGATGCGATCATGGCGCTTTGGGGCGCCCCCATCGCGCACGAGGACGACGCCGACCGGGCCATGAAGTGCGCCCTGGATCAGCTGGCCGCGCTCGAGAAGATGAACGTGAAGTGGAAGGAGAAGGGGCGTCCCGACATCAAGATCGGCGTCGGGATCAACTTCGGTGAAGTGTTCGCCGGCAACTTCGGATCGGACCGCCGGCTCGAGTATACGGTGATCGGGGACGCGGTGAACACCGCGAGCCGTCTCTGCTCCAACGCCGGCCGCAACGAAATCCTGATCTCCGAAGCGTTCTACAAAGCTCTGAAGCACCCCCCCAAGGTCGAAGCGCTGGAGCCGATGCAGGTGAAGGGCAAGACGAAGAAGGTCCCGGTCTACCGGGTGAAGCGGTAAGGCCTGCCGAACCGCTCCAGCAAGTCGAGCACCAACCGCAGCGGCAGTCCCATCACGCCGAAGAAGTCGCCCCGGATCCCGTCGATCAGCGCCGCGCCCTTTCCCTGGATGGCGTAGGCCCCCGCCTTGTCCATCGGTTCCCCGGTGGCGACGTAGTCCGCAATGAGTTCGCCGGAGAGAGGCCGGAAGGTGACGTCCGAGACGTCGAGCGCCGTCTCCACCCGGTCCCCCTGGGCCAGCGCCACGCCCGTGTAGACCTGGTGCGTGCGGTCCGCCAGGCGTCCCAGCATCGCCACCGCTTCCGCCACCGTCGCCGGCTTGGCGAACAGCTCGGTTCCCAGGACCACGGTGGTATCCGCGGCGAGCACCAACGCCTGAGGCTCGCGGCCGGACACGGCGCGTGCTTTCTCGCCGGCCAGCCGGACCACGTAGTCGGCGGGGGCTTCCCCCTCGCGGCGGGTCTCGTCGACGTCGGGCGGCACCACGCGGTGCTCCAGGCCGAGCATTTCCAGAAGCTGTCGGCGGCGGGGGGAGCCGGAGGCCAGGATCAACGCCTCTCGGGGAGTCACTTTTCGAGCATGAGGGTGACGGGACCGTCGTTCACCAGCTCGACGTCCATCTGGGCCTGGAACTGTCCGGTCGCGATGGGAATCCCCCCGGCGCGCTCTTTCATGATCACGACAAACCGGTCGTAGAGCGCACGCGCCTGCTCGGGGGGTGCGGCGCCGATGAACGACGGCCGCCGGCCCTTACTTGCGTCGCCATAGAGGGTGAATTGGGAGACCACCAGCACGCCGCCGTTCACGTCGGCGAGGGCGAGGTTCATCTTGTCTTCGGAATCGGAGAACAGGCGCAGCTGGAGGATCTTGTCGGCCATCCCGCCCAGGGTCTCCTCCGAGTCGTGAGGCGCGAATCCCACCAGGGCCACGAACCCCCGCCCGACCTCCCCCACCGTCTCCCCCGCCACGCGGACCTGAGCGCGCGAGACGCGCTGGAGGACGACCCTCACTCGACGGTCACGCTCTTGGCGAGGTTCCGGGGCTGATCCACGTTGCAACCCCGCCGGACCGCGATGTAGTAGGCGAGCAGCTGGAGCGGCAAGACGGAGAGGATGGGGGAAAAGATATCCAGCGTTTCGGGAATCTCGATCTTGTGGTCGGCGAGCTTGGCCACGCCGGTGTCCCCCTCGGTGACCACCGCGATCACCCGGCCTCCGCGGGCCTTCACCTCTTCGATGTTGCTCACGACTTTCTGGTAGACCGCATCCCGCGGCGCGACGAAGACCACCGGCATCAGATCGTCGATGAGGGCGATGGGGCCGTGTTTCATCTCCGCCGCCGGATATCCCTCGGCGTGGATGTAGGAGATTTCCTTGAGCTTGAGCGCCCCTTCGAGCGCCACCGGGAAATTGTACCCCCGCCCCAGATAGAGCACGTTCTGCGCCCGTTGCAGCCGCTCGGCCAGCTGCTCCACTTGCGGCGCCTTGGCCAGCACCCGCTCCACCAGCTCGGGCAGCTTCGCCAGTGCCTTGACCACCTCACGGCCCTGGAGAATCGACAGCGCGCGGAGTCGGCCCAGCTTGAGCGTGAGGAGCGCGAGCGCCGCGATCTGGCTGGTGAACGCCTTGGTGCTGGCGACGCCGATTTCCGGTCCGGCGTGGAGGTACACCCCGCCGTCCACTTCCCGCGCGATGGTCGAGCCCACCACGTTGACGAGGCCGATGGTCCGGGCGCCGCGCCGCTTGGCTTCGCGGAGGGCGGCGAGGGTGTCGGCCGTCTCACCGGACTGCGAAATGCCGATGACCAGCGTCCGGTCATCCACGATGGGGTTCCGGTACCGGAACTCCGAGGCGTACTCCACCTCCGTGGGAATCCGCGCCAGCTCCTCGATCATGTATTCGCCGATCAGCGCTGAATGCCACGACGTGCCGCAGGCGGTGATCACGATGCGGTTGATCCGGAGGAGATCTTCGTCGGAAATGTTGAGGCCGCCCAGCCGGACGTCCCCGTCCTCCTCGAGCAGACGGCCGCGGAGCGTGTTCCGGAGACTCTCCGGCTGCTCCATGATCTCCTTGAGCATGAAGTGCGCGTGGCCGCCGCGCTCCACCGTGGCCAGGTCCCAATCGACGTGGGTGACGGTCTTTTCCTTTTCCACCGTGTGGTGATCGAGGATCCGGTACTCGGTGGGCCTGATCACTGCGATCTCGCCGTCGTCCAGATAGACGACCGAGCGGGTGTGCGAGAGGACGGCCGAGGCGTCCGAGGCGATGAAGTTCTCGCCCGAGCCCACGCCCACCAGGAGCGGGGAGCCCTTCCGCGCCGCGACGATGGTGTCGGCTTCCCGCCCCGACACCACCGCGATGCCGTACGTCCCCTCGACCTCGCGGAGCGCGCCCGCCACCGACTCCGTGAGCGGGGTGCCCTTGGTGTGAAGCTCCTCGATCAGATGCGCCAGCACTTCCGTATCGGTCTCGGACCGGAACACGTGCCCGCGCTTGGTGAGCGCGGTGCGTAGGGCGCCCGCGTTCTCGATGATGCCGTTGTGGACCACGGCGATGGTGCCGCCACAGTCGGTGTGCGGATGCGCGTTGACCGCGTTCGGGGCGCCGTGCGTGGCCCAGCGGGTGTGGCAGATCGCGGTGTGGCCGGTGGGAAGCGTCGGTCCCAGCTCGGCCTCGAGCACGGCGATCTTCCCGGGAGCCTTGAAGACATCCACGCGGGAGCCGTTCACGACGGCGAGCCCCGCCGAGTCGTAGCCGCGGTATTCGAGCCGCTTCAGGCCCTCCAGCACCACCGGCGCACCGGCGCGCGTTCCCACGTAGCCTACGATGCCGCACATACCTGCCGCCCTTCCTCGACCAGTTGTTCGGCGGCGGCGCCCGTGGGCGCCTCCGCGATGAGCCGGATGATCGGCTCGGTGTTCGACGGCCGCACGTGGAGCCAGCGATCGCTCCACGCCAGCCGCAATCCGTCGTCTGTGTTCACGCCCGCATCCGGGAACCGGGACCTGAGCGCCTGATAGACGCGATCCAACGCCGCTCCCCGCGGAACCTTGCCCTTCACGATCACGTAGCGCGGATGCGCGCCGACGATCTCGCTGACCGGCCGCTGGACCCGCGCCAGCAGGGCCAGCACCATCGCCGCCGCCAGCGGTGCGTCCCGCCCGGCATGGAGGGCGGGATACATCACGCCGCCGTTCCCTTCCCCACCAATCGGCGAATTAGTCTCCAGGATCATCCGGGCAACGTGGGCTTCCCCCACCGGCGCCCGCATCACTTCGACTCCCGCATCTCTCGCCGCGTCATCAACTACGAGGGACGTGGAAAGGTTCACGACGACGGGCCCCAGCTTCCGCTTCGGGCCCTTCCGCTTGCCGAGCAAGGCCCGGACCGCAAACGCGAGCGTGTAGTCCTCACCGATCGCGCGTCCCTTCTCATCCGCCAGGGCCAGCCGGTCGACATCCGGGTCCACGGCCAGCCCCACATCGGCCTTCTTGGACCGGACCAGCCGCCCCAGCGCGGTCAGGTTGGCCGGGATGGGTTCCGGAGGCCGGGGGAAGCGGCCATCCGTTTCCAAGTTGATGGCGACCACCCGGCACCCCAGGCGCTCGAGCAGCTCCGGCATGATGGCGCCACCCGCTCCCCGCACGCAGTCGAGCGCCACCCGAAAGCGCCGTCTCTTGATGGCGCGCACGTCGATGGCCTTGAGCTTCAGGATCGCGTCGAGATGACGCGTGACGGACGCGTCATCTTTCCACACCTGCCCGATCGCGGACCAGTCGGCCCGTGGCAAGGAGTCTCCGGCCGCAAGGTCCCGGACCCGAGCCGCACTTTCCGTATCAAGAAAAATGCCGTCCGCCCCGACGAACTTGAGGGCATTCCATTCGATCGGGTTGTGACTCGCGGTGAGGATGATACCCCCCGCGGCGCGGTGGTGCTCGACCGCCAGCTGGATCGTCGGGGTGGTGGTCAGTCCGATGTCGACAATATCGACGCCGACGGATTGCAGCCCCGCCACCGCAGCCGCCTGAAGCATTGGCCCGGACGTCCGGGCATCCCGTCCAACCACGACACGAACACGCTTCCCCCTTCCCGCTTCCCGCTTCCCGTTCATCGCCCACACTCCGAACGCCGCCGCATAACGCGCGACATTCTCAGGCGTGAGATCGGTCCCCACGATCCCCCGAATTCCCGACACTCCCACCATCAGCGTGTTCGACATGGACCAAAAGATAAGGGGTCTAGTGACCCGAGCCGTTGCCGCCGGCGGGCGACGGCGTAGGGATGGGAAGCCGGGATGCATCCGGGAAGGCGGTCAGGAACGCCTTGACCGCGTCGGGCCAGAATTGCTTCCCACTCATGCGGTTGAGCTCGTCGATGGCGTGGGCCACCGGAAGTGGCGGACGATAGGGGCGCGCGCTGGTCATGGCGTCGAAGGAATCCGCCACGGACACCAGACGCACCGGTAGCGCGATCTGGTCGCCCTCGAGGCCGTCGGGCAGTCCCTTGCCGTCGAACCGCTCGTGGTGCGAGCGCACGATGGCCAGGGCCGTCGGTTCGTCCCGGAGCATCCGGGCCAGCATCCGCGCTCCCACCACCGGATGGGACATGATGTGGCGGTACTCCTCGTCCGTCAGCTTGCCCGGTTTGTGCAGAACCTCCTCTCGGACGCCGATCTTCCCCACGTCGTGCAGCCGTCCGCCGAGGAACAGGGTGGCTTGCTGTGCCTGATCGAGACCCAGCACCGCTCCTGCCCGCGTCGCATACTCGGCCACCCGCAGCGAGTGCCCCTGGAGGTATGGGTCCTTCGCTTCCTGCGCGTCGGCCATCATCTCGACCCCTTCGAGGAACATCTCCTCGAGGCGCCGGGCCTGCACCTCCACCCGTTCTTCGAGCTGGCGGTGGTAGTTCTTGTTCTCGAGGAGCAGACGCCGCTTGTCGAGCGCCTGGGTCACCCGGGCACGGACCTCGTCCAGGTGGAAGGGCTTGGCGACGTAGTCGAGCGCGCCGAGCTGGAGGCAGTTGACCGCGCTGTCCACGTCGGCCACGGCGGTCACCATCACGACCGCGGTGTCAGGCCACCGGTGCGTCACTTCGCGCAACAGGGCGACGCCATCCATGAGCGGCATCCGCACGTCGGACAGCATGAGAGGCACGGGCTCTTTTTCGAGCGCTTCGAGCGCTTCGACGCCCGACCCTGCTTCGCGGCAGATGAATCCGTCCCCCTCGAGGAGCCGGACCAGCACGCGTCGCAGACGCGGCTCGTCGTCCACCACCAGGCAGTGCAACCCGTTATTCGGCGCCATCATCGCTATTGTACGGCTCGCTTGCCCGGTGGGGAAGGCGCCCTTACGTTCCGCCTGTGAGCCGAGCCTTCGACAAGGACCTGCAGCGCCGCTTCAGTACGCGCGCGGTCCACGCCGGACAGACCCTGGACCCGCTCGCGGGCGCGGTCATGTCCCCCATCTATCAGACCTCGACCTACGTCCAGGAGGCCCTGGGCCGGCACAAGGGCTACGAGTACGCCCGGACCCAGAACCCCACCCGCGAGGCGCTCGAGCGGTGCGTCGCGGCACTCGAAGGCGGGCGACACGGGTTCGCGTTCGGCTCGGGGCTCGCGGCCCTCGACGCCATCCTGAAGCTGCTGTCCGCGGGCGACCACGTCGTTTGCGGCGAGAACGTGTACGGCGGAACCCACCGGTCGATGACGCACATCTGGTCCCGCATGGGGATCACGTTCACGTTCGTGGACACGGGGGAGGAGGAGGAGATCAGGAAAGCCCTGACCCCCGCCACCCGGATGATCTACGTCGAGACGCCGACCAACCCGATGATGCGGCTGACCGATCTCGAAGCCGCCGGGGAGATCGCCAAGAAGGCCGGTGCCCTGTTCGCCGTCGACAACACCTTCGCCTCCCCCATTTTCCAGCAGCCCCTCGCGTACGGCGCGGACATCGTCCTCCACTCCACCACGAAGTACCTGAACGGGCACTCCGACATGATCGGCGGGATGCTCGTCACCGGGCGGGATGACGTGGCGGAGCGGATCGGCTTCTTGCAGAACGGCTCCGGCGCGGTGCCGGGACCGATGGACTGCTGGCTGGCCCTGCGCGGGATCAAGACCTACCCGCTGCGCATGCGGCAACACGATTCGAATGGCCGCCGCATCGCCGAGTGGCTGACGCACCAGCCGAAGGTCAAGCAGGTCTACTACCCGGGGCTCCCCTCTCACCCGCAACACGATCTTGCGTGCCGTCAGATGAAAGGATTCGGTGCCATGCTCTCCCTCGAGCTGGGAGACGTGGAACGGGCCAAGAAGTTCGCCCAGGGCACCGAAATCTTCTCCCTGGCCGAGTCCCTGGGGGGCGTGGAAAGCCTGATTGGGCACCCGGCCTCGATGACGCACGCCAGCGTGCCGGTCGAGATGCGGAAGAAGATGGGGCTGACGGACTCGCTCGTGCGGCTGTCCATCGGCATCGAGGACCCCGAAGACCTCATCGCGGACCTGGAACAGGCCCTGGCCGCCTCGTAAAAGCCGGGTTTCGAAACCCCGCCCGCGGATAGGCGTAGGTTGAGCAACCCCGAAAATCTTCCGGAGCGCCGAATGACCGACCCCACCAACCTGCCGGCCCCGCGTCAGCGGAAAGTCCTTACCCAGATCGCGCCGGTCACCTGGGAGCACGCGGCGGACCGCGCGGCGCTCCAGACCCTGCGGTCGGTGCCGGGCTTCGACGAAGTCGTGAAAAAGATTTACGGCTTCCTGGGTGAGCGCGGCATCCGCCTCATCTTCCAGGCCGACGCCGTGCGGGTGGGCCCCACCCAGTTCCCCAGACTCAACGCGCTGTACACGGACGTCCTGACCTCGCTCGACTGGCCCGAGCGGCCCGAGCTATTCGTCTCGCAGACGCCCTTCGTGAATGCCGGCGCCTTCGGGATGGACAAGCCCTTCATCGTGCTGAACTCGGGGTCGCTCAAGCTGCTCGACGACGACGAGCTCCGGGTGCTGCTGGGACACGAGCTGGGCCATGTCATGAGCGGCCACGCCCTCTATCACACCGTGCTGGTCCTCATTCTCTCCGTCAGCTTCTCGGCGCTGCCCTTCCTCGCGGGAATCGCGCTGTTGCCCGTGGAGCTCGCGCTCCTCGAGTGGTTCCGGAAGAGTGAGCTGTCGAGTGACCGGGCCGGGCTTCTCGCGTCACAGGATCCCAACGCATCGCTGCGCCTGCATCTCAAGCTGGCGGGTGGCGGCGACATGAAGGAAATGGACCTGAACACCTTCCTGGTGCAGGCCAAGGAGTACGAGGAGTCGGGTGGCGCGCTGGACCGCATCTTCAAGATCCTGAGTGTGCTGCGCCGCAGTCACCCGTTCTCGACCATCCGCGCCGCCGAGCTGCAGCGGTGGATCGAAGGCGGGAACTACGACCGCGTCATCAAGGGCGAGTACACCCGCCGTGGACCCGACGCCGACAAGCGCCCGGTGGAAGGGGACATCGACGATGCCCGCGAGCACTACATGAAGGAAGCGAAGGCGGTGGCCAAGGACGTCGTGGACGGCGCGCGGCGGGCCGCCCAAGCGTTCTCGGACGCGTTCAAGAAGAAGTGAGAGTCCTGGTCGTCGGCGGAGGAGGCCGCGAGCACGCCCTGCTCTGGGCCCTGAAGCGCGACGGCACGGCGAAGCAACTGTTCGCGGCCCCCGGGAATCCCGGGACGGCCCAGCTCGGCACCAACCTCCCCATCCCCGCCACCGACTTGGACGGCCTGGTCACGGCCGCCCGGGACCAGAAGATCGACATCGTCGTCGTGGGACCGGAGGCGCCCCTCGCCGCCGGATTGGGCGATCGTCTGCGGAAGGCGGGGCGGGCCGTGTTCGGTCCCAATGCCGCCGCCGCCCGGATCGAAGCGTCGAAAGCCTACTCCAAGGCATTGATGGTCCGGGCCGGCGTGCCCACGGCAAGGAGCGGCACCTTCACGTCCCTGAAGCCGGCCCTCAAGTACATCGCGGCGGGTCGCGAGCCGGTCGTGGTGAAGGCGTCGGGTCTCGCGGGTGGCAAGGGCGCCATCGTGTGCGCCACCAAGGACGACGCCTCGGAAGCAGCCACCGCGCTGCTCGAGGGAGGCGCCCTCGGCGACGCCGGCAAGGAAATCGTGATCGAGGAGTTCCTGGAGGGCGAGGAGCTTTCGGTTCTCGCGCTGACCGACGGCGAGCGGATCGTGATCTTGCCGCCCGCGCAGGACCACAAGCGGGTACGCGAGGGGGACGAGGGCCCCAACACCGGTGGAATGGGCGCCTACGCACCCGTGGGTCTGACCAGCCCCGGCCTGCTCGCCCGGGTGCGCAAGGAAGTCCTCGAGCCCACCCTCAAACAGATGGCGCAGGACGGAGCCCCGTACTCCGGAGTGCTCTACGCGGGACTGATGGTGGCGCGGGACGGCACTCCGAACGTCATCGAGTTCAATTGCCGCTTCGGCGACCCCGAGACGCAGGCGGTCTTCCCGGTGCTTCCGAATGGATCGACAGCGCACCTCGCCGCCATCGCGTCCGGGACGTGGCGTCCCGATCGCGACGTGATCGAGCCGGTCGCCGCGGCCGTGACGACCGTGCTCGCGGCCCCGGGCTATCCCGAGGCGCCGAGGATCGGTGAAACGATCACGCTCCCGGCGGAGTGGCCCGACGACCAGATCCTCTTTCACGCCGGGACCACCCGGGATGAGAGCGGCCTTCTGAAAGTCGCGGGGGGACGAGTCCTGAACGTCACCGGGGTCGGCCGCACCATCGCGGAAGCGGCCGAAAAGAGCCGCGCCGCGGCCGGCAAAGTGTCGTTCGCCGGCGCGCACTGGCGTCGGGACATCGCTTGGCGGGAGATCGCCCGTGCCGGAGCTCCCTGAAGTCGAGACCATCGTCCGGGACCTGACGCCCCGGCTGGTGGGCAAGCGCATCACCGCCGTCACGCTGACCAAGACCGACGTCCTGCGCCGGGTCTCCAAGCCTCGACTCCTGCAGACGCTCCGCGGCGCCCGCTTCACGCGCATCACCCGGCGCGCCAAACACGCCGTCTTTCATCTTGCCGGTGGCAAGCGGATGGTCGTGCGACTCGGCATGACGGGCGCGCTGGTGGTCTACGATCGGCCCCTCACGCCTGACGAGACGAAATACGCGGTCCTGATCTGCGAACTCGGCACCAGGGCGCGCTTTGTCTATCGCGACGTCCGCCGGTTCGGGTCCGTCTGGCTCCTCGACGAGAAGGGCTGGGAGAAGTACGAAGCCCGGCTCGGTCCCGAGCCACTGGATCCCAGGTTCACGCCAGTTCAACTCGGCGAGCAGTTGTCGGGACGTCGCGCCGCGGTGAAGAAGGTGATCATGGATCAGGCGCGGGTGGTGGGCGTCGGGAATATCTATGCGAATGAAGCGCTGTTCAGCGCCCGCATCGATCCGTCACGTCCCGCCGCGTCTCTCACGGGGCCGGAAACGCGTGCCCTTCACAAGGCGATCGTGGCGATCTTGAATCGCGCCATTCAGGCGGAGGGCACGACCTTCCGGGACTACCGCACCGGCACCGGCCAGCCGGGGAGCTATCAGCTCCGGCTCAACGTCTATGGCCGCGGGGGCGAGCCCTGCCGGCGCTGCGGGCACCGTCTGGTCACGACGCACGCGATCGACGCCCGGGCCACCACGATGTGTCCGTGGTGCCAGGGGTAGCCGTGCGACCCTTTCATGCTCTGGAGGTTCTGCGATGCTTGTCGTGATGTGGCTGGCAGGGACACTTGCCGCGGCAATTCATGTACTGATCTTCTGCATGGAAAGCCTCTGGTGGACCACCCCCACCGTGCGGGCGCGATTCCGTCAGAGTCCCGAACAATCGCAGGCGACCGCGCTCTTCGCTTTCAACCAGGGGTTCTACAACCTGTTCCTGGGCCTCGGCGTTTTCGCGGGGCTCGGCCTGGTGCTGGCGGGACGCCCCGCCCAGGGATTGACCCTGGCCACGTGGAGCTGCCTGTCCATGGTGGGCGCAGCCATAGTGTTGGTAGTGTCTGCGCCGGCGATGAGACGTGGCGCACTCATTCAAGGATCCGCTCCGCTGGTGTTCGTGTTGATTGAGCTCGCTCACAGGAGCCTTTAGTGCTGAACCACGGACGTCGGCGATCGGTTGCGGCCTGATGGGCAAGACGCGACTGGAAGCGTTCAGCGATGGCGTCATCGCCATCCTCATCACCATCATGGTACTCGAGCTCCGGGTCCCGGAGGAGGCTTCGTTCCAAGCCCTTGCGCCAGTGCTGCCGGTGCTCGGCAGCTACGCCTTGAGCTTCGTGTATCTGGGGATCTACTGGGCCAACCACCACCACCTGTTCCACGCCACCCACAAGGTCACGGGCGGGATACTCTGGGCTAACCTGCACCTGCTGTTCTGGCTGTCTCTCGTGCCATTCACCACGTGGTGGATGGGGAAGAACCCCCTGGCGCCCGTGCCGACTGCGCTCTACGGAGTGTCACTCCTGATGCCGGGCCTGGCCTGGCTTATCCTCCAGACGGCCATCGTGAAGTCGGAAGGCACGCACTCCATGCTGGCCAAAGCCATCGGCAAGGATCTCAAGGGCAAGGGATCCGGCGTTCTGTACGCCGCCGCGGTCCCATTGGCCTTCGTCCGTCCCTGGCTCTCCGACATCATTTATGTGGTGGTGGCACTCATCTGGCTGGTTCCGGATCGCCGGATCGAGCGGCTGCTCGACCCCGGAGCATAACGTGGCCGTGCGCGAGGAAATGCTCGGGGAGCACCTCCGCAGCAACCTGCGTTTCGTAAGGCCCATCCGGAAGGCGGGACGATGCTTCGCATGACCAAGATGGCTCGCAACACCATTTTGACACTCACGCTGGCCTGCGCTCCCGCCACTCAGGCTCCGGCCCAGGCGCTCGCGGGCCCTGACACAGTTGTCGTACAAAGCGGAATGCTCCGACTGCGGGCCGTGCTATGGCGCCCCTCGGGTCGTGGCCCGTTCCCGGCCGTCTTCTTCAGCCACGGTAGCGGACACGCAGCAGGCAGCCCATTCGGGCCCAATCAACGACACCCCGAGATCCTCGGACCCCTCTTCGCCAAGCATGGCTATGTCTTCCTCTACCTGTATCGGCGTGGAGATGGACTCTCTGCCGGCCAAGGTACGGAAAGCGGTGACCTGATGGATCGAGCGCTCGCGACTGATGGGGAGGAGGCACGCGATCGCTTGCAGGTACAATTGTTAGAAACGGACGAAATGAGTGACGCTCTGGCTGGACTCACGCTCCTGCGCTCACTCCCCGAGGTCGACCCGCAACGCGTCGCGGTCGTGGGCCACTCCTTTGGAGGGGCGCTCACATTGCTCCTGGCGGCTCACGACACTACCCTGCGCGCCGCTGTCGTGTTCGCCACAGCGGCCTACGGCTGGGTGCGCTCGGCTCAACTGCGAAGACGGCTCCTCACCGCCATCGAGCACACAGCAATTCCGATCTTCTTTATCCACGCCGCGAACGACTACTCGATCGCGCCAGCTGAATCGTTGGGAACCGAGATGACGCGGCTCGGCAAGCCACATCGGGTCAAGATCTACCCTCCCGTCGGCCGGACGGTCGTCGAAGGCCATGACTTCGTTCACCTGAGGACGACCACGTGGGAGCCCGACGTGTTCGCCTTCCTGGATGAGTACCTGCGACGTTGAACCGACTGGGGCATGGCTCGGAGCGAACGGTCCGACAGGGACTTGTGTCCGAGAAGGCCAAATGGACCGATACCGGATCAGCGGGTCGGTTCGATCAGCGGTACCACCCTCGCCCTCGGCGGAATGCCCGGCTCCAGCTCCATGATCCCCACCGAGGGCGACGGCCGGTCGAAGCGCCTCGGCCCCGCCGATCCCGGATTCATCACCGTCACCGTCTTGTCCACCAGCTCGAGCACCGGTGTATGCGTGTGCCCGAACACGATGATCTCAGCCTTGGGAAACGCCTCGTGCAGGAGCGTGGGCGTCGGGCGACCCAGCTGGTCCCAATGCGTCACGACGATGTCGAAGCCGTCGAGTTGGACCTGGGCCACCTTGGGGAGCCGGCTCCGCATCTTGGAGCCGTCCGTGTTGCCGAACACTGCGGTCACGGGCGCGACCGCCTCCAGCTGAATCAGAATCTCGGCGTCTCCGACATCACCGCCATGAAGGATGTGATCGACCTGAGAAAAAACCTCGAGCACTTCGGGGCGAAGCAGATTGTGTGTGTCCGAAATGATCCCCAGCCTCATCCCCCCCACCTCGGCGCCAGCTGAATGTCGAGTTTCAGATGGTCGACGATCCGCTGGACGATGAAATCCACGAGGTCACTCACCTTCTCGGGGCGGTGATAGAACCCCGGAGCCGCCGGGAGCACCAACGCCCCCGCTTCGGTAGCCAGCGTGAGGTTCCGGAGATGGACGAGTGACAGAGGCGTCTCCCGCGGCACGAGGATCAGGGGCCGCCGCTCCTTGAGCGCCACGTCGGCCGAGCGCTCGATCAGGGATCGGCTGGTGCCATGCGCCACCGCCGACACAGTCCCCATGGAACAGGGACAGATCACCATCCCCGCGCTCTTCACTGAGCCCGACGCCGGCAACGCCCCGCGGTCCTTGTCGTCGAACACCTTCACCGTGGACCAGTCCCCACCCGTCGCCTTGGTCAGCTCGCGATCATCCCGCACTCCACACTCTTCCGTGAGCAGGCGCCAGCCATGCGACGAGATGAGCAGCCAGGTCGGCACATGGTTTTTCGCGAGGACCTCGAGGAGCCGTACGGCGTACGGAGCCCCCGAAGCACCGGTAATCGCGAGCGTAACCGGGAGCCTGTCCACTACTTCCCTCTCCGGTTTGCAGTCGGGCTACGGACTGGATGACGCAAAGGCGTGGGCGTATGGGGATGTGGGACTCTCCGAGACCGGTCGGATCTCCACCCTGCACCGGTGCGTCCCACGTCCCCACTTCCCCACGCCCTGGGTTTTGGCTCTTTCTTTTTCATAGCACCCGATCCACCAGCGCGCCGACGAACACCGTTATGGAGATGATCCCGTTCATCGTAAAGAACGCCGCATTGAGTTTCGACAGGTCCCCCGGCTTCACGAGCTGGTGCTCCCACGCGATCAGCGCCGCCCCGATCCCGACGCCGATGTAGAACGGCAGGTGGAATCCCGCGCCGAGCCCGAAGGCCACCAGGGCGAGAATTGCGAGCCCGTGCAGGGACTTGGCCAGGAAAATCGCTTGGCCCTTGCCGAAGCGAACCACCGCCGAGTGGAGCCCTTCCCGGCGATCGAACTCCTCGTCCTGCAGAGCGTAGAAGATGTCGAACCCGCCGACCCAGGCGGTCACCACGAGCGCCAGCACCGGCAGCACCCACCACGGCTCGCCCCACCTCCCCGTGATGGCGAGGTAGCCCGCGGGCCCCGAGATGGCGTCAGCCAGGCCGAGCCAGAGATGAGAGGACCAGGTGAAGCGCTTGGTATAGCTGTAGCCGGTGATCGCGACGAGCGCGATGGGAGAGAGCGCAAAGCACAAGGGATTGAGGACCCAGGCGGCCGCCTCGAAGACCAGGGCGGCGAGTGTCACTGACACCCAGGCCTCGGACACACTGATCCGGCCTTGCGGGATGTCCCGGGACGCGGTGCGCGGGTTCTTCGCGTCCAGGTCGCGGTCGGCGATCCGATTGAACCCCATGGCCACGAACCGGGCCGCCGTGAACGCGATCACCACCAGGACCACTTGCAGCCACGACACCGGCGCCACCCAGGACGCGGCGACCGCGCCGATCAGGGCGAAGGGCAGCGCGAAGACGGTGTGCGGAAGGCGGACGAAGTTGGCGTACCGGACGAGGAGTGAATCGCCGCCCAGAGTCTG
>DATBBZ010000143.1:0-7916 GCA_036270745.1 Gemmatimonadales bacterium
GTCCGAGCATTGGAAGTACGTCCCCGGCGTGACGCAAGGGAACATCTTCCCGTCCCAGGATACCGCGGTCTTCACGGCGTCCGGCCACGTCGGCGTGGTGGTGACCAATGCCCTGGACGCGTTCGGGAACGCCCTGCTGCCCACGTCGATCTATTGGGACACGCTCCCCGGCCTGGGCTTCGATCACGGATACTCGGTCGTCACCAAGCTCGCCGGGGACACGATCTTCTTCGTGGACACCGCGACCACCAACACGCCCTTCCAGCTGCACGGCGTCTACACCACCCCCACCGGTCCGGTGAACGACTCGGTGGTCGTCATCAGCTCGTTCGTGCCGGTCGGTGTCCGCATCGTGCCGGACACGGCGACGTTCAACTCGATCTGCCCGCCGGGTATTCCGGCGAACTTCTTCTGCTCCCGGCCCGTGACTGCCGAGCTGTTCGACTCGGCAGGCGGACGGTTGCCGCCGAATGGACAGATCCTGTTCAGCTGGTCCGCGGGGACGCCCGGGCTTCCCTTTACGCTCGACAGCACGGGCGGGGACTCCATCATGACGGCCTTCGTGACCGCTAATCAGGTGGGGACCGGAACGCTGACCGCTACGCAGCTCACCGGACCGCCCCTGACGCCGAACTCGGCGACGGCCACCGTGATCGCCCAGCAGATTGCGAGTCAGATCGGCGTGACGCCCGACACCCTGTCCACCGGAATGGGCGACACCGTGGCGTTCCACGCCGCGGCGGCGGATTCGGGCGGCACCGTCTTGGCTACCCAACCCGCGTTCCAGTGGGAGGTCGACTCGATCTTCCGGGCCGGGCTCGTGAAGCTCGACTCCGCGGCGGATTCGCTCCAGATCCGCTTCGACTCGGGGGTCTACAACTTCCCGACGTTCGACTGGGTCTCGGTCGCACGCCCCTTCATCGTCCGCACCGCCGGTGACACCATCTTCGGGCAGGGGACCCTGCACAATCCGCTGCGCTACAACGTGGTGGGGTCCGGGATCAGCATCGGGAGCGCGTCCCGCGCGGTGGTGGATACGACCACGAACAAGACCTTCTATACCAGCGGCGGTAACAACACGGTCTACGTCAACGACAACACCGTCAACGGTATCGTGGCCGGGATCTCGGGTGCGATCAACCCGAGCTGGCTGGCGGTGAGCCATGCCGGCGGGGCCGACAAGGTCTATGTGTCGAACAGCTCGGGTGGTGCCGTGTCGGTCATCGACCCGGCCACGAACCTGGTGAGCACGACCATCCCGCTTCCGCTCACGTCGAACCCGTTCGGCATTACAGCCGCGGATCCGCTCGGCCGGGTGTACGTCGCCGCGCGGTATTGCCCGGGCTTCCCCGGACTCTGCACCACGGAAGTTGCGATCCTGCCGATCGACGTGGCCGGCGACAGCGTGGTGACGGCGGACATCGTGCCCCTGAACACCGATTCGCTCCGGTTCCCCCAGGGCCTGGCGTTCAATCCGAACGACCACCGGCTCTACATCGCGATGGACTCGGGCTACGTGAAGGTCGTGGACCCGGTCGCGAAGACGGAAGTCGGGACCATCATGGTCCAGCCGGGATTCACGCTGAGTGACGTTGCGGTGAATCCCCTTACCGATACGGTGTATGTCAGCAACTTCGGCGGGGGCGGGATCGCGGTGATCGATCCCACCACTGCCACGGTGGTCAACCAGCTCCCGGCGAATACGCCGACGGGGATCGGCGTCGATCCACTGCACAACCGGATCTACTATGCCAGCTCCGGGAATCAGAGCGTGATCGAAATCGACGGGGCCAACGAGAACTTCCATACGATGCTGGTGGGCGCCGGGGGGGACAATCCGCAGGACGCTCAGCCCGATCCCCGGACCGGCACGGTGTACGCGCCCCACTTCAGCGCCCTGACCGCCCTGCAGTTCTACGGCAAGCCGGTCGGCGCCCTGCTGGGAGCTCCGCCGTTCCGCGGCGCGGCACCCGCTTTCAAGGCCGCCACCGGCGCGCCCAAGCGGCTGGCGCCCATGACGCCGCGTCCCGTGGCACCCAAGCCGAGGCCCGCGAAGCTGCCAGTGCGGGTCACGACTGGGACATCCGCGCCCAAGCCCATTCTGAAGGCGCCCAAGACTCCTTAGATTTCCGGCATGAGCGAGCCCGTGCGCCGGAAGACAGTGACTACAGTGGTGGGCGGCGTGGAGGTGGGCTCCGCCCATCTGATCGTCGTCCAGTCCATGACCAACACCGACACCGCCGACGTGACCGGGACTGTGGCGCAGGTCCGGGCCCTGCATCAGGCGGGCAGTGAGCTGGTCCGGGTCACCGTCAACAATGACGCCGCGGCCCAGGCGGTGCCCGACATCGTGGCCCAGGTGGACGTCCCCGTGATCGGAGACTTCCACTACAACGGGCATCTCCTCCTCACCAAGTATCCGAAGTGCGCGGCGGCGCTCGCCAAGTACCGCATCAATCCCGGCAACGTCGGCGCCAAGCGCCGCGATGACCATTTCCGGGACATCATCGAAGTCGCCATCGCCAACGGGAAGCCGGTCCGGATCGGTGTGAACTGGGGGAGTCTCGATCAACAGCTCTTGACCGAGATGATGGACGCCAACGCGAAGTCGCCGGAGCCCGAGGACGCGAAGGACGTGACCATGGCGGCCATGGTCGAAAGCGCCCTCCGGTCGGCACAGCTCGCCGAGGCGTGCGGGTTGCTGCATGACCGGATCATCGTCTCGGCGAAGGTATCCGGAGTGGGGGACCTCGTTGCCGTGTACCGGCGGCTCGCCCTGCGGTGCGACTATCCCCTCCACCTGGGTCTCACCGAGGCGGGGATGGGGACCAAGGGCGTCATCGCGAGCACCGCGGGCCTCTCCATTCTCCTCTCTGAGGGCATCGGTGACACCATCCGCGTGTCCCTCACTCCCCGCCCGGGGGGCGATCGTACCGAGGAGGTCCAGGTCGCCCAGCAGGTGCTGCAATCCTTAGGGCTGCGCGCCTTCACGCCCCAAGTAACCGCCTGTCCCGGGTGCGGGCGCACCACGTCGACGTTCTTCCAGGAGATGGCCGAGCAGATCCAGACCTACCTCAAGGACCAGCGCCCCCGGTGGGTGGCCCGGTACCCCGGCTCCGAGGAGCTGCGGGTGGCGGTGATGGGGTGCGTCGTGAACGGGCCCGGTGAGTCGAAGCATGCGCACCTCGGGATCTCGCTCCCGGGCACCTTCGAAGAGCCCAAAGCGCCCGTCTACGTCGACGGCGCCCTGAAGGTCACCTTGAAGGGTGACACCATTGTGGCGGACTTCCTGAAGATCCTCGAGGAGTACGTGGACGCCCGGTACGGCGCGCCGGACCCCATCCTCACGCGGTAGGTCTCACCCGATTTTTCGTTCTTACCATAGATTGGAGCCGTCCACCAACCCGGGAGTCTCCGTGGAGAACCGGATCGGCTTTGGCAAGCGCTTTGGTGCCGTGCTCATCGATGGCATTCTGTGTGGCATCATCGCGTTCTTCGGCGGCGGTGCCATCGGGGCGATGCTCGGGGCGTCGGCGGGAGCGCCAGCGACTACCGCGGCCACCCCGATGACGGGCGATCAGATGTCGACCATGATGGGCGGGGCCATCGCCGGCGCCGTGTTGGGCTTCGTGGCGATCGCGCTCGCCTACAGCCTCCTCGAAGGATTCACGGGGTGGACCCTCGGCAAGCTCATCCTGGGGATCCAGATCGGGAACCAGGATGGCACGCGGGCCTCGGTCGGTCAGCTGCTGTCGCGGTGGGCGATCAAGAACAGCAATGGCATCCTGACGATCCTGGCGGTCTTCACCGGCGTCGGCCTGCTCAAGACGGTCGGAAGTCTCGCCGGCCTGGCAATCTTCATCGGCTTCTTCTTCATCTTCGCATCGTCGAAACAGGGCTTCCACGATATGATCGCGAAGACTGCCGTGTATCCGAGGAAACAGCTGCAGGGGGACTAGGCGATTCGCAGGCCGAGGGGGACCTCCCGGTCCGGCCCAATGAGGACGATGTCCCCCTCTCCTTGCACCACTCCCAAGGTCAGCACCTCCGAAAAGAAGTTCGCGATCTGGCGGGGCGGGAAGTTCACGACCGCGAGTACCTGCCGTCCCACCAGCTCCTCCCGCCGGTAGTACGTGGTGATCTGCGCGCTCGATGACTTCACGCCCAACTCGCCGAAATCGATCTTGAGCCGGTAGGCGGGCTTTCGGGCATTGGGGAAGTCGGTCGCCTCGGTGATCCGTCCCACCCGGATCTCCACTTTGGCGAAGTCGTCCCACGTGATCTGGTTCACATTCCGTCCCTGGAAGACTGGTCGCGGAAAGTCGCAGGTGTCCTCGGCGGAGGTCAACCAAGCCCGGAAAAGGCCAGGAATGGAGCGCCCCGGAGGATGGCACATGCCTTGCCCTCTGTAGGGTGTCCCCAAGCATGAGGTAGCGATGTTCCGCGTGCTCCGTGGTACGGCGATCTGGACGGTACTCCTGGTGGTGGGGCTCGCGGACGCGAGCCAAGCCCAGTTTCGCGGCCTGCGCGAAGTCGAGCCTTCAGTCGCTCCGCAAGCGGGTCTGAGCCTGATGTTCGGGGTCCCGCAGGGTGAATTCCGCCAGTTCGTGAAGAGCGTTGGCGGCTTCGACGGCTTTCTCACGGTGCCGGTGACCCGGAGCGGGTTGGGTGTCCGCCTCGAAGGGTCGATGCTCTTCCACGGCGGGAATTGCTACTCCGGCTGCGCGCTCGAGACCACGTCGTACATCGGGACCCTGCGCGCGGGACCGCAAATCACTCTGGGCACCGGCAACGTGCGCCTGTACGGCCTCGCCACTGCCGGGTTCTCGTACTTCTCCACCGACGTCAACGACCGCTATGGCTGCGGCTGCTACGGCTCCAACGGCAACACCCTGTTGGACGACTTCACCGGCTCCTGGGAAGCGGGTGGCGGGATCCTGATGTACCTCGGCCGCCGGGGCCGTGTGGGCCTGGATCTGGGTGCCCGGTACCAGGACAACGGCCGCGCGACCTATTTGAATAACTCGAGCGTCCAGTCGAACGGTGATGGAACGTTCACGGTGACGCCCATCCGCACCTCGGCGAACCTGGTGCTCTACCACCTGGGCATGTCGTTCACGTTCTAGGCTGCAGGACCGTTCCCCCGGAGTGATCCGCCGGTAGATTTGCTGGTGGATTCATCCTGGGGGATGCGTATGACCGTCAGCAGGCGGGACTGGCTGGAGGGGCTGGCTTCGATGGCGATCGGCGTGTCCCTCCCTCTGAAGGTACCCATGCCGTCGCTCGCGGAATTCCCGCGCAAAGACGACTTCAATATTGCCGAAGGCTTCACGTACCTGAACGGCGCCTATACCCATCCCATGCCGCGGGCCGCGGCCGAGGCGAGCCAGCGGGTGGCGACGCGGCGGTCGACGCTGGCGCCGGCGACGGGGGCGCAATTCTCGCGGCCGAACGGCGATCCGCGCGCCGCGTTCGCATCCTTGATCAATGCCAAGCCCTCCGAGCTCAGTCTGATTCCCAACACGAGCACTGGAGAGAATCTGGTAGTCGAGGCACTGGGGATTCCGGGTGGCGGCGACTACAACGTGGTGACGGACGCGCTCCACTTCGACGGCGCTCTGGTGCACCTCTATGAGTTGCAGAAGCGGGGGCTCGATCTTCGGGTGGTCTCGCCGCGCGACGGGCGTATCGAGATGGCGGACTTGGAGCGCGTGGTCGATGGCAAGACCCGGCTGATCGAGGTCTCGCTGGTCGCGATGTACAACGGTTTTCAGCACGACCTCAAGGCCGTCTGCGACCTCGCGCACGCACACGGCGCGCACGTCTACGCGGACATCATCCAGGCAGTCGGTGCCGTGCCCCTCGACGTCCGGGCGACCGGCGTGGATTTCGCGGCCACGGCGTCCTACAAATGGCTGATGGGCGACTTCGGGATCGGGTTCCTGTACGTCCGGGAGGACCTGTTGGACCGCGTGGTGCGTCGCATGCACTGGAGCTACGAGTCGGCTCCCGACGCGGACATCCACCAGTCGCCGTTCGATCCGCAGCACGGGCAGGTGCTGACCTACACGCCCGGGACCACGGCGGCGGAGTGCTTCCAGCTCGGGACGATGGACTACACGGCTCTCGCCGCACTCGGCGTGTCCATTCCATATATCCAGTCGCTCGGCGTCGAGAACATCCAGCGGCACCGGCAGCCGATGATCGACAAGCTGCAGCAGGAGCTGCCGCGGCTGGGGTTCACCCCACAGACCCCGGTGGGCAGCACCTCGCCGATCGTGACCTTCGCACATCACGACGCCGAGGGGATCACGAAGAAGCTTCAGAAGGCCCAGGTGGAGGTGCGCGTGGCGCCGTACTGGATGCGGATCGCGCCCTCGGTCTATAACGACATGCACGACATCGACCGGCTACTGGAGGCTTTGCACTAGCATGGAATTCGACCTGCGAGAAACCGTCACGATTCTGGAGCGGACGCCGGCTGTGGCGCGGGAGCTGCTGCACGGCCTGCCCGAGCCCTGGAGCGCCGCGAATGAGGGACCCGACACGTTCAGCCCGTTCGACGTGATCGGTCACTTGATCGACGGCGAGGAGACAGACTGGATCCCGCGCATCAAGATCATTCTGGCCAAGGGCCCCGACCGCCGGTTCGTGCCGTTCGACCGTTTCCGCTCGAAAGGAGCGGCGGAGACGCTGGCACAGCGCCTCGACCGGTTCGCGTCTCTACGACAGGCCAATCTGGGCTTACTGAGGGACCTCAAGGTGAAGCCCGAACAGCTGACGCTCACGGGTGAGCATCCAGAGCTCGGGACCGTGACGCTGGCGCAACTGCTCGCGACCTGGGCGGTGCACGACCTCACGCATCTCGCCCAGATTACGCGAGTGATGGCGAAACAGTACAAGACGGCGATCGGTCCCTGGGTGAAGTACCACCCGCTCCTGACGCGATGAACCCCAGCCCACACCTGCGAACGGGTGGATGCGATGCGTCGACGCGTCATCTGAGTATCGCACCACGCTGGAAGTGTGTTGTGTATGGAAGGCGCTAAGTCGAGCGACCGGCTTGCTCCCAAACTGAACACGAGCTACTCTCCGAATTCCTATAGGGACCTTGGCCCGGAGAGCGCTATGAAACGGATCGGAGTCCTGAAGACACTCGGGTGCGTGTGGTTGATCGCGGGATGCTCCAATGCTACCAGCCCTGGCGGTGGTGCAGTGGCGAGCCTCGTAGCCGTTCCGGATACGGTTCGCGTATTCACGCCGGATACCACCAGGCTGACCGTGAACGCTCTCGATGGGCAGGGGCACCTGGTCACCGGAGTCTCTGTCACGTTCGCGTCGAGCGATACGAACGTGGCCACGGTTTCTTCGATCGGCCTCGTCACTGCTACGGGATTCGGGGCCGCGACCCTCACTGTGTCTAGTGGCAATGCCACAACGCACATCCCGGTTCTGGTCAGCACCAGCTCGCCCCTCGATTCGCGCCCGTTCGGCGCGGCGGTGAGTGCCGCCGGAGTGGTGTACGTCACCCAGCTCGACAACGCCAGGGTGGGGCGCGCGACGCTGCCCAGTCGCGCGTTCTCGGCGTACGCCGGCGTTGGGACGGTCCCGACCTCGGTGACCTTCGACGCAAGTGGCGCCACGGCATGGGTGACGAACCAGGCCGACTTTACCGTCGGTGTGATCGACGTGAGTCTCAACACGGAGACCACGACGTTCACTCCGCCCGGGAATTCGAATACCGCCCTCGTGCGCTCGTCCCCTCAGGGAAATCTGCTGTGGGTGACCACGACGGCTGACAGCCTGTTCGGCGTCAACCCAACGACGAATGCCATCGTCCATCGGGTCGGAACCGGCGGCTGGGGAAATGGGCTGGCGTTCACCCCCACGGACACGGCGCTGGTATACGTCGGCGT
>DATBBZ010000144.1:0-2114 GCA_036270745.1 Gemmatimonadales bacterium
GGACGATGGAGCGACATGACGGCGACCTCGGGTTTGGTGTCCGCCGTATAGTACCGCCGCCGTTTTCGGACGCCTTGACGTTTGAGTTAGGAAACCGCAAGGTCCCGGTGCCCGCGAGGCCAACGCGGACCCTCGTTGCACCGTATGTGCAGCATCGCTCTTTATAATGGAGGTAGCACCGTGAAAGGCCTTACCAGGTGGGCAGCCTTGGGCGTGGCCGGCTTGTGGATCGGCACGTCACTTCGGGCGCAGGATCTGACCGTGGATACCACGGGGGCCGGCGCGCTGATCGAGCAGGGCATGCACCACTCCGAAGCCATGCAGAACCTCGAACATCTCACTGACATCATCGGCCCCCGCCTCACGGGATCCCCCGCCGCCCGCGGGGCCAACGACTGGACCATGCAGCGCTTCAAGGACTACGGGCTCGATGCCCATCTCGAGTCCTGGGAGTTCGGCGGGACCTGGTCGCGGGGACCGATGTGGATGCGGATGACCTCCCCCCGCCGCCATGACGTGATCGCGGCGAGCTGGGCCTGGACCGTGGGCACGGGCGGCAAGACCGTGTCCGGGCCGGTGGTGCTCATCAACGCGGCGAACGAAGACTCGCTGGCCGCCTACAAGGGGAAGGTGCGCGGCGCGTGGCTCATGCTGCGCCAGCCGGCGAACGTGTGGAACAACGACGGTCCACCGATGACGGCTGCCGATTCAGCGGAAATGCGGTCCCGCTTCGGCCTCAACGGTGCCCCCCGGCAACAGCTCGACTCGGCGGCCCGCGCCAGGGCCGCGCAGTTCCGCGTCGACCTTCCTTATATGCTGCGGAACCTGGGCGCCAAGGGCATTCTGATCGACGGCGCCAAGGAGCAGACGCTCCTCACCATGAGCGGCTCCCCCAACGGCCCGCTCCCGCTGCCCCAGGTCGCCATTGCGCATGAGGACTACACCCTCTTCGACCGCCTCATCAAGCAGGGGATCACGCCGCGCATCGAGGCGAACATCCAGAGCACGATGTCGATCAAGCCGGTGCCGCAGTGGAATACCATCGGTGAGATCAAGGGCACCGAGCACCCCGGGCAGGTTGTGATCGTCGGGGGTCACCTCGACTCCTGGGACCTGGGCACCGGCGCCACCGATAACGGCACCGGCTCCATCGCGACCCTCGAGGCGGCCCGGATCGTCGCGCAGTCCGGCGTGAAGCCCAAACGGACCATTCGCTTCGTCCTCTTCACCGGCGAAGAAGAAGGGCTCCTCGGCTCCCAGGCGTACGCGAAGGCGCACGCGGGCGAGGCCGATTCGATTCAGGCGGTGATCGTGCTGGACAACGGCGTCGGCGCCGTCACGGGCCAGGCCCTGCAGGGACGGCCCGAGTTGGCGGACTTGTGGAAGGCGATCCTGGCGCCGGTGGCGTCGCTGAATGCGGATTCCGTGCGTGACGCAAACAAGGGGGGTACCGACCACTTGTCGTTCCTCACCTACGGCGTGCCCGGGTTCAACTTCGACCAGCTGACCCGTGGTTACAACCACACCCACCACTCGCAGTCGGACACGTATGACAAGGCTATTCCCTGGGATCTCTCCCAGGCGTCCACGGTGATGGCGGTGTCGGCGGTAGAGCTGGCGAACCTGCCGGGGATGATTCCGCGGGGGAAGAAGGTGGAAATGCCGAACTTCTCGGGACCCAAGCCAAGCCCCGCCGTGGTGCATCCGGCGCCGGTGACCGGGAAGAAGTAATTCCGGCGGTCAGGCCTCCGCGAGGAGCGCCGCAAGGTCGAGTGGCCGCGTGTGCATCTTGAGGGAGCCATCCTCGGCACGCGGCCATTCTTCTTTGGGGCGGTCGCGGTAGAGCTCCACGCCGTTCCCGTCGGGATCCCGGAGGTAGATCGCCTCGCTCACGCCGTGGTCCGACGCGCCCTCGAGGGGGATGCCGTGATCGAGGACGCCCTTCAGGGCGCGCGCGAGCGTCTTCCGGTCGGGATAGAGGATGGCGAAGTGGTACAGTCCGGTCGTGCCCGGCGCGGGCGCTGGGGCGCCCTCACCGGCCCAGGTGTTCAGGGCGATGTGATGGTGGTACCCGCCCGCCGACATGAACACGGCCTCGCGGCCGTAGTGCGCGG